>CADCTO010000254.1 GCA_902805585.1 uncultured Armatimonadota bacterium
CCGACACCCCGCTCGTCGTCCAGAACCTGCGCAAGGCCTACCGCAAGCGCCCCATCCTCCAGGACGTCTCCTTCGTGCTCCACCCCGGTGAGGCGGTGGCGCTGCTGGGGTCGAACGGGGCGGGGAAGAGCACGCTGCTGGGGTGCCTCACCGGCGACCGGCTTCCCGACGGCGGAAGCGTGAGCCTGTGCGGCGCGGACCCGTTCTCGGACCCCGTGCGCGCGGCGCGGTGTATGGGCGTGGTCCCCGAGCACCCGTTCCTGTACGGCGAGCTGACGGTGGCGGAGATGCTCCGCTTCGTCGCCGCGGCGCGCGGGATGGCGGACGCGGAGGCGGAAACGGCGCGGCTGCTGGAGCTTCTGGGGCTCGCCGGCGCTGAAGGGACGCTCTGCCGCGAGCTGTCGCAGGGGATGGGGCGCAAGACGGCCATCATCGCCGCGCTGCTGCACGGGCCGCGCGTCCTGCTGCTGGACGAGGCGCTGAACGGGCTCGATCGGACCTCGGCGGAGCGGCTGGTGGCGGAGCTGGACGCGCGCCGCCGCGCCGGAGCGGCCGTCCTCGTCTCCAGCCACGACCTGGAGTTCGTGGCGGAATGGTGCGGGCGCGGGCTCCTGCTGCGCGGCGGCACCCCCGTCACACCGCTGGAAGGGGACGCATGGGTGGAGTGGCGGCGGGCACCGTCGCTGCATCCACGGGACTGACACACGACGCTGCAGCGAACCTCAATACGGAGATGGCGATGAAGCTCAGGACACTCTGGACCCCGATCGCGCTGATGGCGCTGCTGGTGCTCTCCGCCTGCACGGCCGGCTTCCGCCAGCCGGAGGTGGAGCTGGAAGGGATGCAGGTGGCCGGCCTGGGGCTGGGCGGCGGCACCGTGCTGGTGAACGTGCGCATCCGCAATCCCAACGCGATCGGCTTCCGCGCCGACAGCCTCCAGTACGAGCTCTTCCTGCGCAACCCGAACGCCCAGGGCGACGACGCCTGGACCCGCTTCGCGCAGGGGGTCCACGCGGAGCGGTTCGAGATCGGCGCGCGCGACACGGAAACGGTGCAGATCCCGGTGTCGTTCACCTTTGCGCAGCTCGGCTCGGCGGGGCAGCAGCTCCTGCGGCAGGGGAGCTTCCAGTACCGCGCGGTAGGCAACGTCAACGTGCGGACCTCGTTCGGCGGGCGGCAGGTGCCGTTCCGTAAGACGGGCACCTTTACGCTCTCGGGCGGCATTCGATGACGCTGGTGCGGCTGCAGGACGCGGGAAAGCAGTTCGGCGACCGGTGGGTGCTGCGCAACGTCTCGTTCACCGTTGCGCAGGGCGACCGCTGGGGGATCGTGGGGCGCAACGGGGTGGGGAAGACGACGCTCTTCCGCATGCTCACGGGTGACGACGACGCCACGGAGGGCGAGATCTGGCGCCACCCGGGGCTGCGCTTCACCCTGATGCGCCAGAACCGCGGCGAGCAGAGCGCGGCCACCATCTCCGAGGCGGCGATGGCGCCGTTCGCGGAGCTCATCGCGATGGAGCGGCGCCTCCAGGACGACATGGAGACGCTCTCCGGCCTCCCCGCCGGCTCCCCCGAAGCCGCCCGCCTCCTGCAGTCGTACGACCGGCACATGGACGAGTTCAGGCGGCGCGGCGGCTACGAGATGCGCGCCCGCGCCGACGCCACGCTGGAGGGCCTCGGCTTTCCGCAGGACACGTGGAGCAAGCCCGTGCGCGCGTTGAGCGGCGGCGAGCTGGGGCGCCTGCGCCTGGTGCAGACGCTGCTCGCCGAGCCCGACGTCCTCCTCCTGGACGAGCCCACGAACCACCTGGACCTGCGCTCCACCGAGTGGCTGGAGGAGTACCTCCGCGGGTACCCCGGCACCGTCCTCGTCGTCTCCCACGACCGCGTCTTCCTGGAGCGGCTGGCGGACCACATCCTCCACCTGGAAGAGGGGACGGCGTACGCGTACACGGGCAACTTCGACGCCTTCCTGACGCAGCGCGA
>CADCTO010000255.1 GCA_902805585.1 uncultured Armatimonadota bacterium
GACCGGTGACGCCTTCGACGCGCTGCTGGACTACCTGAAGCGTTCCCGCGGCTTCAACCTGGGCAGCTACAAACGCGTCGGCCTGATGCGCCGGGTACAGCGCCGGATGGAGGCGCTGGACGGCGGCGGCGTTACCTCGTTCGGCGACTACATGGACTACCTGGAAGTCCACCCCGACGAGTTCGAGCACCTTTTCAACGCGATCCTGATCAACGTCACCGGGTTTTTCCGGGACGCGCATTCCTGGGAATACCTGGCCCGGAACGTCGTCCCGCGCATCCTGGAGCGCCGGCGGCACAACAGCCCGATCCGGGTGTGGAGCGCTGCCTGCGCGTCGGGCGAGGAGGCCTACACCATCGCCATCCTGCTCGCCGATACGATGGGCGATGCCGAGTTCCGGGAGCGGGTCAAGATCTACGGGACGGACGTGGACCCCGACGCCCTCCAGCAGGCGCGGCAGGGCGTCTACGGCGCCCGCGCCGTCGAGGGTGTCCCGCCGGAACTGCTGGACAAGTACTTCGAGCGCGTCGGCCCGAACTTCGCCTTCGACCGGGAATACCGGCGCGCGGTCATCTTCGGGCAGCACGACCTGCTGAAGGACGCGCCCATTTCGCGCGTCGATCTCCTGACCTGCCGCAACGCGCTGATGTATTTCAACGCCGAAGCGCAGATCGCGATCCTGGACCGGTTCCACTACGCGCTGAACGATGAGGGCTTCCTGTTCCTGGGTAAGGCCGAGATGCTGTTCAGCGCGAACCGGCGTTTCACGCCGGTGGACGTGAAACACCGCATCTTCACCAAGGTGGCCGGCGGCACGGCGCTGCCGCCGGCACGGTTCCCCGGTACGGCGAGCGGCGGCGACGGCGGCGCGGCGGGGGCGGCCGTGGCGGCAGCGGCCCAGGTCCGCGAGATGGTCTTCGACGGCGGCTCGGTGGCGCAGGTGGTGGTCGATCCCAAGGGCCTGCTGGCCCTGGTAAACGAGCAGGCCCGGTGGCTGCTGCGCCTGGCCCGGCGGGACGTCGGCCGCCCGCTGCAGGACCTGGAACTATCCTACCGGCCCATCGAACTGCGCGCGGCGGTCGAGCAGGCGTACAACCAGCGCCGCCCGGTCAGCATGAGGAACGTGGCGTGGCCCAGCAAGATGGGCGGCACCTACTTCCTGGACATCGCCGTCGTGCCGCTTCTGGACGGGAACGGGATGCTGCTGGGCGCGAGCATCACCTTCGTCGACGTGACGCGCATGTTGCAGCTACAGAAGGACCTGGAGCAGAGCAACCTCGCCCTGGAAACGGCTTACGAGGAGCTGCAGTCCACCAACGAAGAGCTGGAGACCACCAACGAGGAGCTGCAATCGACGGTCGAGGAGCTGGAGACCACCAACGAGGAGCTGCAGTCCACCAACGAAGAGCTGGAAACGATGAACGAGGAGCTGCAGTCCACCAACGACGAGACCCAGTCGGTCAATGACGAACTGCGCGCCCGGGAAGAACAACTGACCGACGCCAACCTGTTCCTGGAATCGATCCTGAGCAGCCTGAAGTCCGGCGTCGTCGTGGTGGACCGGGACCTGCTGGTGCGCGTCTGGAACCACAAGGCCGAAGACCTGTGGGGCCTGCGCGCGGACGAGGTCCGCGGCGCCAACCTGCTGAACCTCGATATCGGCCTGCCGGTCGAGTGTCTGAAACAGCCGATCCGCGCCTGCCTCACCGGCGAGTCGCGGCTGGAAGAGGTGGTTCTGGACGCCACCAACCGGCGGGGGAAGCCGTTCCTGTGCAAGGTCACCTGTACCCCGCTGCACGGGAACCATGATGAGGCGCGCGGCGCCATCCTGCTGATGGAAGAACGAGGAGAAGAAGCGTCGTGAGTGACAAGAAATTCGACCGCAAAGCGTTCCGCCAGGATATCGAGGCGGCGGAGACGCGCATCGCGTCAATGCGCCGCGACGCCGACGGGCTCCCCGCGCGCGCCGACGGGCTCCCCGCGC
>CADCTO010000256.1 GCA_902805585.1 uncultured Armatimonadota bacterium
GCGGCTCCTGTACCCGCCCGTCCACGTGCACCCGGGTTCCGGCACCGGCGTCGCCGAAGAGCAGCCCGCCGGGGCGCGGCCGATCCTGATCACGGGCGCAACCGGGACGCTGGGGCGCGCGTTCGCGCGGCTGTGTGAACACCGTGGGCTCGCCCACCGGCTTGTCTCCCGCCAGGAAATGGACATCGCCGACTCCCGGTCGGTCGCGCGGACGTTGGACGAGATACAGCCGTGGGCGATCGTCAATACCGCGGGCTATGTCCGCGTGGACGACGCCGAGCGCGAACGGTACGTCTGCCTGCGGGAGAACGTCAAGGGCCCGGTGAACCTCGCCGCGGAGTGCGCCCGGCGCGGCCTCCGCCTGGTGACCTTTTCTTCCGACCTGGTGTTCGACGGCGCCAAGGGCGCGCCGTACGTGGAAAGCGATCCCGTCCGGCCAGTGGGTGTGTACGGCCGCAGCAAGGCCGAGGCGGAGGCCCGCGTGCTGAAACTCCTCCCGTCCGCCCTGGTCGTCCGCACGAGCGCCTTCTTCGGGCCGTGGGACGAGCACAACTTCGTGACCCGGGCGCTGCGGGCGCTGGCCTCCGGGCAGCCGTTCGTCGCCGCGGACGACGCGGTGGTGTCTCCGACGTACGTGCCCGACCTGGTGCACGCCTGCCTGGACCTGCTGATCGACGGCGAGCAGGGGCTCTGGCACCTGACGAACCAGGGCGCGATCACCTGGGCCGATCTGGCGCGCCGCGCGGCCGAGCGGGCCGGAATGGACCCGGCCGGCGTGGAAGGCGTACCGACCGAAGCGCTGGGCCTGGCCGCACGCCCCCCCGCCTACAGCGTTCTCGGCACCGAGCGCGGTGCGCTGCTGCCCACCCTCGAGGAAGGGCTGAACCGTTACTTCCACGACTGCTCGGTACCCTGGATAGAGCCGGGTTGCCCGAGCGGGCGGCCGAAGCGGGCGCGCCGCCCGGCCCCCGAACATGCGGGGAAGAAGCCGGCCTCTCGGGCCGGCAAGGGGGCGACGGCGCGGTAGCCTCGCAGGTTGCCTGGTGGTTATCCCCGCCCTTTTGTCCATACCCGGCGTGTCAAGAGCGCTGCGCCGGGGTATGGACAAAAGGGCGGCGGTTACCGACCGGCCTGCTCCAGGGAGGTGCGTGTGGCTAAAAAACCGGGGATTTTTCCGACGTTCTTTATGTCGGGTTTCGAGTGCTCGACCTTCTGCTGGAAGGACCACGGGCGGCGCGATCTGGTGGACGAGACGCAGCACCGCCGGTTCGTCGACCAGGACTACGAACAGCTCCGCAGCCTCGGCATCGCCGTCGCACGCGAAGGCATCCCCTGGCCGTTCGTCGACGGCGGCGGCGGCGGGGCGTACGACTTTTCCCATATCGACCCGATGATCGCGGCGATGAACCGCTGCCAGATCCTCCCGATCTGGGACCTGTGCCACTACGGCTACCCCGACGGCCTGGACCCGTTTTCCGACGCCTTCACGGAACGGTTCGCGGCCTATTGCCGCGCCGCCGCCGAGTACGTCGTGCCCCGCGTGCGCGGCCCGCACTGCTTCACCCCGATCAACGAGATCAGCTTCTTCGCGGACTGCGGAGGCGATTGGGGCTGGGTCGCCCCGTTCAAGACGGGAGAAGAGGAGCGGAAGCGCCTGCGGCTCGCACTGTGCCGCGCGGCGATCGCCGGGGCAAAGGCGATCCGCGAGGTGGACCCGGAGGCGCGCATCGTCAACATCGATCCGCTGGTGCAGGTGGTGGCCCCGCCGGACAAGCCCGAACTCGTCGAAAAGGCGCGCCACGAGACCTTCGAGGACACCTTCGTCGGGTGGGATATCATCGCCGGCCTGCAGCACCCGGAACTGGGCGGTTCACCGGAGATCCTGGATATCGTGGGCGTGAACTGCTACGCCTTCGGGCAGATGCAGTACGCCGCGAACGGGCCGCACAAGGCCCTGGAGCCGCACGCCGAGGGGATCGTGCCGCTCTGCGAACTGCTGAAGCGCACCTGGGACCGCTACCACCGGCCGATCATCATCGCTGAGACCAGCGGATTGGCGGAAGGCCGCCCGGCCTGGCTCAAGGACGTTATGGAGGAAGCGATGGCCGCCGTGAACGCCGGCATCGACTTCCACGGCGTCTGCCTGTTCCCCGCGGTGGACATGCCGAACTGGCATACGAACGAGTGGCTCCAGATGGGCATCTGCGACGTGGTCGACGAGGACGGCACGTTGCGGCGCGTCCCCTTCGAGCCCTACGTGCAGGAGCTGCGCCGCTGGCAGAAGGAGCTTAACCGGGTCACGGAGCTGGACGAGGACCCGTTCAGCGACCCCGTCGATCTGGAAGACGTCGTCGCCGCCGCAAAGCGGCTCCAGCCACAGCCCGACAAAAACTGGTCCTGACACACATTCTGCGGAGGGGAAGCATCACCATGACGGTG
Source organism: uncultured Armatimonadota bacterium (assembly GCA_902805585.1). Taxonomy (GTDB): domain Bacteria; phylum Armatimonadota; class Armatimonadia; order Armatimonadales; family Armatimonadaceae; genus CADCTO01. The sequence continues at coordinate 2,440 of CADCTO010000256.1, forward strand.
ACAGCAAGCGAGAGCACCACCCGATTCACCGACGCGGACCTGGACCGCCTCGCGGACGACCTGAACCGCGACGGCATCTGCGTCCTGCGCGCCCTCTTCGACCCCGGCCTGGTCCGGGAATGGGCGCGCGCCTTCGACGCGCTGTTCCGGGAGCGCCAGAACCGGCCCGGGGGCCTCGCGCCCCGCGAAGAGCACCGGTACTACCTGACGCTGCCGATGGTCCCGCCCTTCGCCGACGCCGACGTCTTCGCCAACCCCGCCATCCTGGGCGTGCTGGACCGCGTGTTCGCCCAGGAGTACGTCATGGTGCAGTTAGGGGCGGACGTCCCGCTGAAGGGTTCCGACTACCAGGAGACCCACCGCGACTATCGTCCCCTCTTCACCGATCAGGTCGTGACGCCGCTATACGCGCTGGCCGTGAACTTCCCGCTCGTGGACGTCAACGAGGACAACGGCCCGTTCCAGATGGCGCGCGGTACGCACGTGCTGGGGCGTGACGAGGGTCTGGCGAGGGTCAACGCGGGCGAGATACCCGTCGAATCGTTCCACATGCGGATGGGCGACGTGATGATCCGGACGCCGCTCGCGCTGCACCGGGGCACGCCCAATCGCACGGACACCCCCCGCCCGATGGTCGTCATGGGGTACGTGATGCACTGGCTCCACACGCCCAACGTCGACCTGACGCTGTCGCGCGACTATTACGAGAGCCTGCCCGAGAAGGTGCGCAAGATGCTGCGCTGCCAGGTGGTGGACGAACTGCCGACCGAAAAGACCGAGACCTACCTGGAGTTCAAATACTGAGGCGGGTTGCGCTCAGGCGACGGGGTTGGTCAGCACGCCGACCCCGTCGATGGCGATCTCGACCACGTCGCCGCTGCGGAGGGTGAAATCGTCGGGCGGGACGATCCCGGTCCCGGTCATCAGGAACGCGCCGTCCGGGAACGCCAGCTCCCGGAACAGCCAGCGCGCCAACTCCTCCGGCGTGCGCCGCATCCGGGCTGTCGAGGTCTCCCCCGTAAAGGCCGCGGCTCCCCCGCGCGATATCGTCAGGCGGATCGCCAGAGCGCGCAGGTCGAGTTCGTCGTCCACGATCCGGATCATTGGGCCGAGCGCGCACGCCCCGTCGTACATTTTTGCCTGGGGCAGGTAGAGCGGGTTTTCTCCCTCGATGGACCGAGACGACATGTCGTTGCCGACCGTCACTCCGACGATCCGGCCCGCGGACGACAGCACCAGGGTCATCTCGGGCTCCGGAACGTCCCAGGTCGAATCGCGCCGCACGCGGACCGGCTGGTTCGGCCCCACCACGAGCCGCGGCGTCGCCTTCAGGAAGAGCTCGGGCCGCTCCGCCTCGTATACCCGGTCGTAGAAGTCCCCGCCGGATTCGCTCTCCTCCATCCGTGCGACTTTGCTGCGCTCGTACGTGACCCCCGCCGCCCACACCTCCTGCGCGTCTACCGGCGCGAGTACTGCCACATCCCCCGCCACCGGGAACGCCTCGGCGCGCCCGGCGGCTTCGCGCGCCGCCGCCACGGGTTCGGGCAACCCCAGCCATGCGGCCACGGAAGCAAACGCCTGCGGCGCGGCGGCCGTCAGATCAAAACGACGGCCGTCCCCGGCCATGAGGCCCAGGTGTGGGCCGTCACCGGTCTGGAAGCGGAACAGGTTCATGGTCATCCTTCACCGGAAGAGGGCGCAGCAAGCAGCGCCCCTACAGATGCGCTATATCGTTTGGGCGGACGTTGGCAGGGTTTTCGGCGTCTTTGTCCCAACATGGCGGGTTTCTTGTTATATACAGCCGGATGTCGTTCAGTGCATCCTCGCCCCGGATGATGTGCTCGTAGTAGTTTCGCTGCCAGACCGGCCGCTCTGAACGCCCAAGATGTCGATTCACGGCAACGGCAGAAAGTGACTTGTAGGCCCGCACGATCTGGCCTAATGTAGGGGCGCTGTTTGCTGCGCCCTTCTGCTGCGCCCCTACCGGAGTTTCACGCCCCCGCCTTGTCGAACGAGATCGTCTTGACCTGGGTGTAGAACTCCCGGGCGGCCTGGCCCTGCTCGCGCGAGAACGACGACGACGCCTTCATGCCGCCGAACGGGGCCTGCGGCTCGACGCCCGCCGTCTCGCCGTTCACGCGCACCAGCCCCGCGTCGATCTCGCGGGCGAAGCGCAGGGCGCTCCCGAGGTCGCGGGTGAAGAGGGAGGCCGACAGGCCGAAGGGGACGCCGTTGGCGACCGCCAGAGCACGGTCGAAATCCGGCACGCGCAGGATCGCCAGGACCGGGCCGAAGACCTCCTCCTGGGCGATGGCCATATCGGGCCGGACGTTGTCGAGAACGGCGGGCCAGACGTAGTACCCGTGGGCGAGGTCGGGGCGGTGGGCGGCGGTGCCGCCGCACAGCAGGCGCGCGCCTTCGGCTTTGGCCTGCTCGACGTAGCGGAGCACGCGGTCGCGCGATTGGACGGAGATGAGCGGGCCCAGGTAGAAGCGTGCGTCCGTGCCGGGCCCCATTTCCAGGTGCCGCACGCGCTCGACGACCCGCCGGGTGAACTCGTCGGCGACACTTTCGACCACGATGGCGCGCGACGTGGCCGTGCATTTCTCCCCGGCGGAGCGCATCGCGCCCTGGACCGTCAGTTCGACCGCCTGAGCCATGTCGGCGTCTTCGAGCACGATGACGGGGTTCTTGCCGCCCATTTCGAGCTGGTATTTCGCGCCGCGCTCGACGCAAGCCCGCGCGATGCTCTTGCCGGTCGCGACCGATCCAGTGAACGAGATGCCGTCCACGCCGGGAGCGTTCACGAGCGCCTCGCCGGCCGCGCGGGCGCCCTGCACCAGGTTGAAGACGCCGGGCGGAAGGCCCGCCTCGTGGAGCACTTCGGCGATCAGGTGCGCCGTGCGTGGCGCGAGTTCGGACGGCTTCAGCACGACCGTGTTGCCGTAGATGAGAGCCGGGGCGATCTTCCACAGCGGGATGGCGACCGGGAAGTTCCACGGCGTGATCAGCCCGACGACCCCGAGCGGGACGCGCTCGGTGAACAGGAGGGTGCCGGGGCTCGCGGACGGGAGCACGTCGCCGCCCGCGCGCAGCCCTTCGCCCGCATAGTACCGCAGCAGCACGACGCCGCGACCGGTCTCGCCGCCCGACTCGGCGAGGGTCTTGCCCTCTTCCCGGGTCAGGGCGGCGGCCACGGCGTCCTTGCGCGCCTCCAGGAGGTTGGCCGCGCGGCGCAGGAACTGCGCCCGCGCATCCCCGGTGAGCCGGCGCCACGCCGGGAGCGCCGCCCGCGCCGCGTCCACCGCCGCGCGCACGTCCGCCTCGCCCGATTCCGGGAATCGGCCCACCAGATCGCGCGTGTCCGCAGGGTTGCGCCGCTCGAACGTCGCGCCGCCCGCCGCCGCCTGCCACTGGCCGTTGATGTAGTTTCCGTGATCCATGGTTTTATGTCCTGTAGCCGCCCCTGATGTCCGGCGGTTGAAACCGCGGCTGTGAAAGTACGAAGCCTGCCTCCGCAGGCTTGAGAATCAGTCCGCGAAGGCGGACTTCGTACCGTTACAGCCTCGAATTCATTCGACCGGCGTCAGCGTCAGACGCCGGGCACGTGCCGCCGGGCTCTGAACAAACACGATGATTAATAAGGAATCTTGTCCTGCTTCGCCGTCCATTCCGCGAACGCAGCAAGCGCCTCGTCGCGCATCATCTGGCGCAGGGGCAGGCGCCGCTGGTTGATCGGCACGGCGAGCTCCTGGTAGATGAACTGGTCGTCGAAGCCGATCTCGGCGGCGTCGCGCTGCGTGTTCGCATAGTACACGTTGTCGGGACGCGCCCAATAGATCGCGCCCAGACACATCGGACACGGCTCGCAACTGGTATAAAGGTCGCAGCCCGCGAGCTGGAACGTGCTCAACGCATGGCAGGCGGCGCGGATGGCGACGACTTCGGCGTGCGCCGTCGGGTCGTTCGTGCTCGTCACCCGGTTGCAGCCGGAGGCGACGATGCGCCCGCCCCGGACGACGACCGCGCCGAACGGCCCGCCCGCGCCGCTGCGCACGCTTTCGAGCGACAGCCGGATCGCCTCGGCCATGAAAACCGCGCGCTCCGGCTCGCCCGCGCTTACGCCCTCCGCGCGAGGCATGCCCCGCCCCTACTCGCCCGCCGGCACGGCCAGGGGACGGTTGCGGATATACACCAGGCTCAGACCGGCGGCGACGGTGAGCACCCCGGCGGCGGTGTTGAACAGGATCAGGTGCTCGGCGTCGAGCTTGTACAGCGGCCCCGACAGCGCCGTGCCCGCCATCGCCCCCATGCCCTGGGCCATGCGCACCGCCCCGATGATGCCGCCGCGCTCGCGCGGCCCGGCATTGTCGGAGATGTGGGCCATGTAGGCGGGGAACGCGAGCACGAACCCGACGCCCATCAGCCCCCCGAGCACGACGACGGTCCACTCGCTCTTGATCAGCAGGATCAGCCAGAGCGCCAGAGCGCACACGCCCATGCCGTAGTGGATCGAGCGCGCCGTCCCCCAGTGGTCCGTCAGCCGCCCGATGGGCACCGCGATCACGGCGATCAGCAGCGCCGGGTACAGCAGGAGGGTGCCGAACGCGGACTCCGAGATACCGAAGCGCTTCATGGCGAACAGCTTGACGTAGGGCGCGATCAGGCCGATGCTGATGAAGGTCAGGAACGAGAGCAGCATCAGCATGGGCACGATGCGGATCGCGGCGCGGATGGCGTCCAGCGAGAACGTCGAGGTGTGCGCCGCCGCCGGGCCGGCCTCGCCGCCGACCTCGGGGTGCACCGGCGGGTCCTCGTGGGGGTGCGTCTCCTCGCGGCGCGGCGCGACGAAATACGCCAGCAGGGCGGCCAGCGCGAAACAGGCCGCGGCGACGAAGAACGACGGCGCGTACCGGGCAGGGTCGGTCTTGTTCAGCCCGCTGCTGAACGTGTCGTTGACCAGGCCGCCCACGAACGGCCCGAGCGCCAGCCCGATAAAATAGGTGATGTTGAGCGCGCTCATCGCCTGCGCCTGGCGGCGCGGGTCCACCCGGTCGCTGACACTGGCGAACAGCGCGGGCCACAGGGCCGCCGCCCCGAACCCGTCGAGCACGCGCAAAAGCAGCAGCAGCCCGATGCCCAGCCACGCCAGCGGCCCGCCGCCCTCGGGAATCCGCAGGAACGCCGTCCCCAGGCAGGTCCCGACCGAGATCAGCGCGCCGGTCACCATCAGGCGCCGCCGGCCGTACCGGTCCCCGAGCGCGCCCATCGGCGAGTTGCCCACCGCCTCGGCGAAATAGAACGCGCCGAGCGTGAAGCCGACCAGCTTGGGCAGCCCGAGCCCGAACTCCAGGTAGACCGGCAGCGCCGACACGTTGACGATGATGAACGCCAGCTCGGCCAGCCCCGCCACCGCCGACAGAGCGATCAGGAACGGCCAGAGCGGGCGCCCCGGCGCGGGAACGGGCGGGGTCGATTGCGGGACTACGGTCATGGTGTGAGGGATGAGGGATGAGGGATGAGGGGGAGAAGACGGGTCTCTCACCCCTCATCCCTCGCCCCTTACTGGATCCGGACTTCCTTGCCCGCTTCGGAGGAGGCGTAGATCGCGTCCATGATCTGCGTCACCATCAGGGCCTGCTCGCCCGTCGCCGCGCCGAACGAATCAACGGGGACGCCTTCTTTGGCGGCCTTG
>CADCTO010000257.1 GCA_902805585.1 uncultured Armatimonadota bacterium
CTGCTCCGCCGTCAGGTCGCGCTGGGCCTCGGCGAGCATCTCGTAACCGACCATGAACTTCTTCACGGTCGCCGAGCGCAGCAGCGGCGGGTAGAAATGGGCGTGCAGCTGCCAGTGCTGCGCGGAATCGGCGGGTTCCGTGGGCGCGCCGTGCCACCCCATGGTGTAGGGGAAGGCCACCTCGAACAGGTTGTCGTAGCGCGTGAGCAGGCGCTTGAGGATGTCCGCCAGCGCGTCGCGTTCGGCATCGCCGAGGTCCGGAAGGCGCAGGACATGACGGTGAGGCAGGAGGAGGAGCTCGTACGGCCAGACGGCCCAGAACGGCACCAGGGCCACCCAGTGTTCGTTTTCCACGACCAGACGCTCGTTTTCCGCGCGTTCGAGTTCGAGGTAATCGACCAGGAGCGGCGAGCCGTGCTCCTTCCAGTAGGCGAGCTGCTGCCGATCCTCTTTGGCCGGCTCGTTGGGCAGGAAATCGCTCGCCCAGATCTGCCCGTGCGGGTGGGGGTTCGAAGACCCCATGATCTCGCCCTTGTTCTCGAAGATCTGGACCCAGCGGTAGCGCGCCCCCAGTTCCTCGGTCTGTTTCGCCCACACGTCCACCACACCCCGGATCGCCTCGACCGGCATCTCCGGCAGCGTCCAGTCGTGCCGGGGGGAGAAGCAGATGACCCGGCTGGTCCCCACGACGGATCCGCTTCGCAGCAGGCCGCCGTCGTCGGGAACCGACGGCGCTCCTTCCGGAAGGAGCGCCGCGAAGTCGTTCTCGAAGACGTACGTGCCGGTGTAGGGCGGGTTCCGTTCGCCGCCCGCGCGCTCGTTGCCGGGGCACAGGTAGCACTTCGGGTCGTACCGCGGGCGCTCCTGGCGGGCGGGCGTTTCCTGCTTCCCCTGCCACGGCCGCTTGGTGCGGTGCGGCGAGACGAGGACGTATTCGCCGGTCAGCGTGTTATATCGTCGGTGGGGATGGTCGGACGGTGGGTTCATCGTGTTCCTCGGAAAGCCTGCCGGTTCGCCGTCGTCTGTGCCGTCTCAACGGCCCGCGGGTTGGTCCAGCCAGCCGCGGAAGACGGCCAGATCGCGGGCGGTCTGCTCCAGAACCTGGGCGGGTGACAGGTCCGCGAAGCTGTGCGGGCCCTGGTATTCGCTGTGGAGTGAGACCGGCCCGGAGAAGTCCAGCGCGCGCAGGTGGGCCAGGACCTGCGGCCAGGGCGTGTTCCCCTGGGCGAGCGGGCACCACTGGACGCTATGCCGTCGCGCCCCCGCGTAGCCGCTTTTCGCGTCCAGCCAGCGGAAGTCCTTGACGGCGAGCATCGTGATCCGGCCCGCGAGCAGGTCCATGCCCATGCGCCACCCGTCGCTGCCGCCTTCGACGACCGCGTGCGCCGGGTCCAGGTACGCCCCGAGGGCGGCCGGATCGGTGTTCTGGAGGACGTGCTCGACGTCCCAGAGCGAGGCGCCGAAGAACTCGTCCGAATGGTTGTGGAAGCCGCCATGGACGCCGAGGTCGCGGCTCAGCCGCGCCAGATCCTTCAGCCGCGCGGCGACCTCGGCGCGCTGCCGCCGCAGCGTACCGAATCCCCTGTACGGGTAGTAGCCCAGTTTGTAGTGCCGGACGCCCAGCTTCGCGGCCGTTTCGAGGACGGGCCGGGCGTGCGGATCGCCGGCGTCGGTGATGTTCGTGGTCAGCATGCCGATGCGCACGCCCTCGGCGGCGAGAGCTTCGGCGGCCCGGGGCAGGTCGTCCCGGACGCGCTCCGGCGCGACGTGGCCGCCGGGGCGGACCGTCAGGTCGATCCACTCGATGCCGATGGCGTGCAGCCCCCGGGCGGCCTCCGCGAGCGGCATCCCCTGGAGGTGCTTGCTGAAGACCATCAGGTTCACGCGAGGACGCCTTCCAGGTCGAGGACGTACATCTGCCGGGCGCCGCCCTCGTGGATCGAGTCGATGCAGACCTGCCGCCCGTCGCGGCTCCAGCGCGGGTGCAGATCGCAGCGGATCTCGCCGTCCGAGGGCGTCGGGCCGTGGAAGCGGCCGACGTCGGTGCGCCGCTTTCGCTCCACGTCCCACAGGAGCAGGGTGCGGTTGCCGTCGCCGTCCGGGTAGGTGTCGGTCAGGACGTGGCGCCGGTCCGGGGAAAAGGAGCAGTGGCCGTCCACGGTCAGTACCCCGTCGCCGACCACCTCCGTCTCCCCCGTCCGGTCGGTGAAAAGGAAGTAGCGGTTCCCCAGGCCCGCGCGCCGGGCCCAGGCGAGCAGGTGATCTTCGTCTCGCCAGTCGTAGTGCGAGACCATCTGGTGGTCGGACAGGCAGAAGGGCTCAGTGGCGCCGCCCGCGGCGGGAAGCTGCGCCGTGAACAGGCGGGTACGCCACGGGGAGCCGGTTCCCGTGGTCGTCCACCGGTGCAAAACGGCGAAGCGGGAGCCGCCAGGGCTGAACTGGATGTGGTTGAAGCGGTGCTTGCCGGTGTCCATCCCGGGCTGTCGCTCCCCCATCGCCGCGACCTCGGCCAGCGACAGGATCAGACGGTCCGCGCCGGTGGCGAGGTCCATCTCGTAAATGCCGTCATCGCCCGGGCAGAGGTCGTCGGCCCATGGGTCCGGGACGCCCGCGTATCCGTAACCGGGGCGCACGTCGAACAGGCGCGAGAAGTTGAGGGACAGCGCGGCCCGGCCCCCCGGCTGCACGGCGTAGATGGGCCGGGGAAGGACGCGCCGCGCGCCGGTCTGCGGGTCCAGCATCACGGCGACGAAGCGGTCCCCCTCGCGGTCGTTGTAGATGATCTGTCCCGACGGCAGCCACTGGAACATACAGCCCTGCTGCCAGTTCCAGGCCCGGGTGGAGGCGAGCGGGACGAAGGCGCCGTCGCCCGCGTGCAGGTCCACCAGGCCGACCACGGCCTCGTCGTCCGGGCCGGGGCGCCGGTCCATGAAGCCGGTTTCGAGCGCGAGCAGGTACCGCCCGCTCGGGTCCCATGGGCTTTTGTCATAATAGCCGAAGAAGTGGAACCTGGGGCCGGAGGTGACCGGGCGGATGGCGGGAGGCATGCTTCCGTTATCCCAACGGCACGGTCACAACCGCGCCCGTTTTCGTCAGCGTCACCGGCACGGTCTTCGTTCGCCCGCCCCGGGTGACGGTCACCTCGTACTGTCCCAGAAAGCCGCGCGTACGGAAGCCGCCCCGGGCGTCCGTCCCGCCGCTCGCGTTTGTCCACCACTCCTTTTTCACGAGGTCGAGCCACGCCTGGCCGACGGGCTTGAGGCTCCAGTCCTTGCGGTACAGGGCGGCCTCCGGCTTCCAGTGGCGGCCCTCCCAGAAGCCCCACATGATGATGCCGTTCACGCTCGGGTGCGAGAACAGCGCCGTCATGAAGTCGCGCAGGTACGCCGCCTGTAACTGCTCGTCGGTGGTGTTGATGTCGAGCTCGGTCGCTTCGATCGGCAGGCCGAATCGGGCGAAGCGGTCCAGCCCGGACAGCAGTCGCGTCGGCGGGATGACGCTGCCGCCGAAGTGGCACTGGAACCCGATGCCGCCCAGTGGCGCGCCGCCATCGACCAGGAAGCGCAGGGTCTTCTCGAAGTGGTTCAGGTGCGCGTTGCCCGTGGCGGCCCCGTCCAGCGGCGGGTAGTCGTTCAGGAACAGGATGGGCTTCGGGTCGGTCGCGCGGGCGAGCTTGAACCACTCGATCAGCGCGTCGTTCCCCAGGATGTCGAGCAGGTCGTGGTTGTCGAACGTCTCGTTGACCACGTCCCATTCGACGATCTGTCCGCGCATCGCCCCCACCTCATCGCGGATGTGGTCCCGGACGCGCTTGGCGAGCGCGGCCTTGTCGTTTTTGAGGGTCTGCAGATCCGGCGGCGTGTTCCGCCACGACGGCCAGACCAGCGTGTGACCCCGCACCTCGATGTTCTGCGCCCGGAGCCAGGCGACCGCCTTTTTCGCGCGCTCCGGGTTCTGCTCCCAGCCCTGCCACTTCAGGTCGTTCTCCATGACGACCCGGTTGTAGAGCGCGGCGATGGTGTCGCGGTACTTCCGGTCGTCAGGTCCGTCGCCGTTTATCCCGTCGGCGGCGACGGCGGAACCGAACGCGAAGGCGTGCTGCTTCATCCGCACCGAGACGCGCGCACCCGGGACCGGCCTGCCCGCCGCGTCCACCACCCGCACGGTCAGGTCGCCCTTGCGGTGCTTCTCGATCCGCTCCCGCGCCGTTTTGCGCCAGGGAGCATTCGGCTCGCGCCCCGCGTAGGTCGTGGGAGTGCGGGGCAGGGCCTGGAGCGCGACCGTTTTGCCGTAGTTGAGGACCGCGATGCCGCCGATCTCGATGACCTGCGGTTCATAGCCGAGCCGGAAGTTGATGCGCGCCTGGGCGGCTTCCAGATCCTCCGCCGCCAGGAACGGCACGTCGATGCGCTGCCAGGCGCCGCCGCGGGCGATGTGGACGTCGCGCTCGACGGCCTTGGTGTGGGGCGCCTCGCCCCGCTCGAAGACGAACTGCGTGCGGGTCTCGCCGGTCTCGGGCTGGCCCCCGGACACGCCGCGCACGTAGAACGTGGCGAGCAGCGCGTCGCCCTTCTTGACCGGGGCGGTCGCCGTCGTCCCGATCTGGACCGAATAGCTGAGCGGGACCCGCGTTCTGGTCCGCAGGCGCAGCGCCCGCCGGAAGGGCTGCCCCGCCACGTCCACGAACTGCGCCTCGGCCGCGTCCCGCGTCCCCACCACCTGGAACGCGGCGACCGAATCGGCGGGCAGCAGCGGCACGCCGCCGGGCGGCGGCGGCTTCGTCGGGGCCGCCGCGGCCACTGCCGCCAGCGTGAACGCCAGTACCATCGTCCCGATCGCCGTACGAATCATAAACGGTTTCATGCTTACTGGTTCCCGGGTCGAGACCGGCCGGGCGCCGCCGCGAGGAGGGCGAGGGTCAGGAAGAGGGGGAATGGACTGGACAGTCACACCGGCACGACTTCACCAAGAGACACGCTCCGCCCCCGACCACCGTCCAGCCGATGATCGGGGGCAGAGGGGGCACGGTGCGACGCTCAGCCCTTGATCGACTCGATCTTTTCCACGTACTGCTGGGCGCGCGCCCTGGCGTCCGCTTCCGTACGCCCTTCGGCGTAGACGTGGAAGACGGGTTCGGCGGCGTCCGGCAGGACCAGCACCCATTCGCGCTCCGAATCGGTCAGCTTGATGCCGTCGATCAGGTCGGCGCGGCTGGTGAGCGTGCGCGATTCCTCGGTCAGGCGGCGCATGACCTTGCCCTTGACCTCCCACGGACACCGGACCGCCAGGGACGACAGGTACATCTCGGGCAGCTCGGCGGAGAACTCCGACAGCGGGCGCTGGAGCCACGACAACATCTCCAGCGTCTTGGCGAAGGCGAACATGGCGTCGAACGACGGGCAGAAGTCCGGGAAGATGAAGCCGCCGTCCAGGTCCCCCGCCATCGCCACCTTCTCGGCCTCCAGCGACGAGAGCGTCATCAGGTAGCGCGGGTCGGTCTTGGTGCGGGCCACCACGCCGTTCGTGCGGCGCATCACGGACTCGATGACGCTGGGCGCCGTGACGGGGACGGCGACCTTGGCGCCGGGGCGCGTCTGCGCCACCAGCGAAGCCATCGTCGCCACCAGGCGCGCCCCGGTCAGCACGTCGCCCTGCTCGTCCACCAGCAGCAGCCGTTCCCCGTCCGAGAACAGCATCACGCCCAGGTCGGCCCGCAGCGTGGTCACGACCTGGGACAGGTTGTAGACCAGCTCCTGACGCTCCAGCAGGGTCTTGGGGGCGCGCGCCGCGTCCGTGTACGCGTTCAGCGCGATCACGTCGCAATCCAGGCGTCCCAGAAGGTCCGGCAGCACGGACGAGATGCGCCCGTAGGCGTAGTCCACCACGACCTTGAAGCGGCGGCGGGCGATGTCGCCGGTGCGCAGCTTGGAGTTGAAGCGCTGGTTGTACTGCTCGACGGCGCGCGGGGCGAAGTTGATCTCGCCGACCTCCTCCATGTCGGTGCGGCCGTAGTCCTCGCGAAAGAAGATGGTCTCGATCTTTCGCTCGGCGTTCACGTTCAGGTAGATGCCCTGCTTGTCGAAGAACTCGATCAGCGCGTGGCGCGGGTGGTCGGGGTCCAGGCGGATGTTGACGCCGCCGGCGCAGTTCTCCGTGGCGACCGCGCTGCGGGCGATCGGCAGCGGCAGCGCCTGCAGGTCCAGGATGTTGCAGCCGACGGAGATCAGCCCCGAAAGGAACGCGCGCTTGAGCATGCGGGACGCGGGGTGCGCGTCGCGGGCGGTCACGACGGTCGCGCCCTTCTTGAGGTACGCGCCGTAGCTCGCGCCGAGTTTGGTCGCGAAGTCGGGCGTCAGCTCGATGTTGCAGATGCCCGAGACGCCGAGCGCGCGGAACAGCGACGACTGGTACTTCGAACCCCAGATCAGGCTCGCGGTCACGGTCGAGTCGGCCTCGATCACCTTGTCGGGCCAGAGCTTGACCAGGGTGCGGATCGTGGCCCCGGGCTCGATGTGGCAGCGGTCGCCGACCACGGCGCCTTCCTGGATGGTCACGCCGTCTTTGACCGTGCAGTGGTGGCAGACCGTGCAGCCCGTCAGCTCGGCGTTCTTGCCGACGTAGGCCGAGTCCCACAGGATCGCCTTCTGGAGCTTGGCGCCCTCTTCGATGATGGCGTTGTCGCCGATCACGCAGTCCTGCCCGATGGTCACGCCGGACTTGATGCGGCAGTTCTCCCCGATGACGACCGGGCCGATGATCTCGGCCCCCGGGTCGATCTCGGTCCCCTCGCCCACGAAGATGTCGCTGCCGAGCCGGTTGCCGGGGATGGGCAGCGAGGTCTTGCCCCGGAGCACCTCGTACTGCGCCTGGCGGTACTGCTGGAGGCTGCCGACGTCGGTCCAGTACTCCTCCATGATGTAGCCGAACAGCGGCTTCCCTTCGGCCAGCATCCGGGGGAAGATGTCCTGCGACCAGTCGTAGTTGCGCCCCTCGTCCATCAGGTCGAGCACCTGGGGCTCGATGATGTACATGCCGGTGTTGACGGTGTCGGAGAAGACCTCGCCCCAGGACGGCTTCTCCAGGAAGCGGCGGATGCGCCCGTCGTCGTCGGTGATGACCACGCCGAACTCCAGCGGGTTCTCGACGTGCTGCAAAACCAGGGTCGCCTCGGACTGGTTCTTGCGGTGGTATTCGAGCGCCCGGGGGATGTCGATGTCGGTCAGGGCGTCGCCGGACACGATGATGAACGTGTCGTCCTTGAGGTGTTCCCACGCCTTGCGGACCGACCCCGCGGTGCCCAGCGGCGTGTCCTCGATGGAGTAGACGATGTTCACGCCGTGCTCGGAGCCGTCGCCGAAAAAGCCCTGGATCTCCTCGGCGAGGTAGTACAGGGTGATCACGATGTCGGTGATGCCCGCGCGCTTGAGGTGCTCGATGATGTGCTGCGCGATGGGCTTGTTGATGATGGGGACGAGGGGCTTGGGGCGGTTCGAGGTCAGGGGGCGCAGCCGCGTCCCTTCGCCTCCCGCCATCACGACAGCTTTCATTCGCTTTGCATCCTCATTCTTAGCAGACGGAATACGCACGTACCGGTCTGGCGATGGTTGCATTATTATACACCCATACACGCACCGGTTCGGCGGGGGGCCGCCCGAATCCTTCCCTGCTACGCGCTACCAGCACCGCCGAACGCGGAAACCGGATGAACGCGTCACGCTCCCGGAGTTCCCCAGTCGGCGCGCGGCGGCGCGAACACGTCCAGGAGGACGGCGTCGGTGCGCGCCCGCGCGCCGTGGCGCTCGTCGGCGGCCAGGTGGATCACCTCGCCCGCGCGGACGATGATAGGCTCCCCCTCCACGACGAACTCCATCTCGCCCGACAGGACGACGGCGAACTGCTCGTTCTCGTGGCGGTGCTCGGGGACGGCGCTGCCGGCCGTGAAGACGACCCGCGCGACGGTCATCTGCTCGCCGCCGACGAAGCGCCGGAGCACGCTGCCTTCGGCGGGCATCGCCTCCTCGGGCACCTGATCCCAGCGGTAGTGTCTCACGGAACGTTACTCCCTCCACCAATTCGGATCGACATCGGGGAAGCAGTTGTCGCGCGCTTCGACCTCGCCCAAAACGTG
>CADCTO010000258.1 GCA_902805585.1 uncultured Armatimonadota bacterium
GTTGGTCGCATCCGTCCCCGCGACCGTCACGGTCCCCGCCGGCTCCAACGCGGCGACATTCCTGGTCACCACGCGGCCCCCATCTGCCGACGCGCAGGTCACTATCACGGCTTCGCGGCCCGGGGGCGGCTCGCCGCAGACGGCCACACTCACCGTACTCAAATCCGGGACCGGGGCGAAGGACACTATCGTCATCACCTCGGCGCAGTACTCGAACATACGGTGGCGGCCCGGAAAGCACCTGTTCGTGCAGGCCACCAGCACGAGCCGCACGCCCGTCACCCTGACCGTTTACAACACCGCGACCGGCGCCAAAATCGGCACCCTGGCCTATAAGGGCCGGAGGACCTACAGCCGCCCGTTCGCCCTCTCCCGGAAACCCGGAAAGATCACGGTGCGGAGCAGCCTCGGCGGCTCCGCCTCGAAGAGGGTGCGGTAGAGCAAGACGGGCGGGAGGGGCGAGTGCGAGCGCCGCCCTTCCCGCCCGCCGAAAGGAACCGGCAGATCATGCAGTCGAACGCGGCGGATAACTGGAGCCGTCGCCCCCTCTCCGGGCGCGTCAGGCCGCCTGATGCCAAGGGGGGCGGTCCTAGAACCGATCCGACATGGAATCGCTGGCGTTTCCAGCGATCAAGAAGGAATTCTCTAAAGGAAAGCGGATACAATTACCAGGAAATGTGCGAGGCAAGTGCGGGAGCGGAGACGGGCGGCAGCGACGTGCTGGACCTGTGGGCCTCGGCGAGCGGCATCGGCGACGCGGTCTGCGCGCTGTACGCGGCCTGCGGGGCCGCCGACACTCTGGCGGCCCTGCCTGCAGCGCCGGACGGGCCGGAGTCGGGGGACGTCGTGGTGCGTCTGCACACGGGACACGCCGGCTGGCTGGAGCGGGCGCGCCACCCCGGCCTGGAGATCCTGCCCTGCGGGGCGGAGAAGAGCGGAACCTGGGTCGATCTCGCCCGCGGGTACGACGAGCAGCTGGCGCGGGCCCAGAGCCGCAAGCAGTGGTACTGCGACAACCTCCTGCCCGGGCTGACACCGTGCGCGCCGAAGTTCGTGGACACGACGATCCACAGCCACCGCTTCGAGCGCACGCCTTACGTGGTGCTGACGCCGTTCTCAGCGTGGCCGGCGCGCAACTGGCCGGCCACGCACTGGCGCTACCTGGCGGCGCTCCTCTACGACGCGGGCTTCCACTCGGTCATCCTGGACGGGCCCGGCGACGGGTCGCGCCTGCGCGAGGCGTTCGGGGCGCTGCCGCCGGAGTGGGCCACCTGGTTCTGGGGCTTGCCGGAGGAGTCGGTGACGGACCTGATGCTGGGGGCGGCGGCTGTCGTGGGGCCTGACTCGGGCATGACGCACGTGGCGGCGCTGCTGGGCGTCCCAACGGTCGCCGTCATGGCGCACCTGCCGCCCGGGGTCGTTTTCTCGCACACGCGGGTGCGGGCGGTGACGCCGGGCACGTCCTGCGCGCCCTGCCGCTGGCGGCCCGAGCGCGGCTACCGCCCCGTGTGCGACGCGGGGTGCTCGGCCATCGCCACGATCGCGCCCGAACAGGTGCTGCGCGCCCTACAGGAAGTCCGTCACGCCGCGATGGCGGCGGACGCGGACGAGGGTTTCCAGGCGTCGCCACGGCGGCGGACACTGTCGGTAGTGGAGCAGTAAAACAACAGAAAGGGTACGGAGGTTGGAGTAAGGACAATGGAGAACAACGACAACCCGGCGGGGCGCATCCTCAGCCGGCGCGAGGCGATCGCTCTCGTCGGCGCGGCGGCCGCGGCGGCGGCGGTGCTTGCCGGTTGCGGCGGCGGCGGCGACGGCAACGTGCTCGACCCGGGCGAGAACGGGACAGGCACAGGAACCGGGACGGGGACCGTCACAGTCACAGGGACCGGCACAGGCACCGGGACAGGGAGCGGTACAGGAACTGGCACTGGAACGGGTACCGGGACCGGGACGGGTAAAGGAACTGGGAGCGG
>CADCTO010000259.1 GCA_902805585.1 uncultured Armatimonadota bacterium
CCGGCCCGATCGACCCGAAAAAGGACGACCTGCGGGACGCGGTGCAGTGCCGCGACGACGTCGTCCGCGACAACGTGGTCCGGCGCTTCGGCCGCTGGAACCTGGCCGCCGCGGGCATCTCGCTGGTGATCGGCCAGCGCTGCCGTATCGAGCACAACGAGGTGGCCGACGGCGGCTACGCGGGCATCACCGTAGGCTACTTCACCATGCACGCGTCGCCCTCGCGGAACAACGTGGTGCGTGGCAACCACGTCCATCACGTGATGCGGGAGGTGGACGACGGCGCGGGAATCTACGTCTTCAACACCCACTTCGACCACTACGACAAGAGCAGCCGGCTGTACGTGGAGCGCAATTTCGTGCACGACGTGAAGCGCGGCCCGTACACCGACTGGAACCCGATCGGGGGGTTCTACCTCGACGAAGGCGCGCAGGCGGTGGTGATCCGGCAGAACGTCGTGCGCGAGGTGGACAACTGGCTGCACTTCAACACCGGGGGCGGGCCCGAGCGGGAGACCCTGCCCGAGCGCCAGACCATCCAAAACAACACCGACGAGGACGCGGCCATCGAGGCCGCCGCCGGCCCGCGGGGCGCGCGGCCGCCCCTGGCCCTGCCCACGGTCAAACCCGCCCCCGCCTTCCCCGCGCCGAAGATGATCTACCGCCTGCCGCTCGACGGCCCGTGGGCCGGCGGCCCCGCCACGCTGCACGGATCTCCGGCGTTCGCCGGCGGCGCGCTGAATCTCGACGGGCAGGATGACCGGCTGACGCTGCCCCGGACCGACCCCGGCAACCGCTACACCGTGGCGCTGTGGGTCAGGATCCCGGCAGGTACGCAGGGCGAGCGGACCCTCGTCGCCGGCCCCGACTTCCGCCTCGTGGCCCACGCCGCAGGAGACAGGGTGACCCGGGTCGAGAGCTGGAATCAGGTCCGGCACAATCAGGGGGGACAGGACGTCTTCTCGGACCGGAGCTATCCCGGCCGCTTCCCCACGGGCGAGTGGGTGCATGTCGCCTGGACGGTAGACCAGTACCAGGGTGCGAACCGGATCTTCCTGAACGGCCGCGACGTGACCAAGACCGACATGCGTTCGGGCCGGCACTGGCGTCCGGAGTTCGACCGCCGCCTGGAGATCACGGTGGGTGCCCGGCCCGACGGAGCCGGGGCCTTCCTGGGCCAGATCGACGACGTGCGGCTGTACGGCGCCTGGCTGCGGCCGCGCGAGATCGCGAAGCTGGCGGCGGGGCGGTAAGCCGGCAGGTGCGCCCGGGACGGGCCCCGCCCCTTCCGGTGTCCTGTGACTGTGTGGTTCAACCTTCCGCGCTCGTGGGTACACCCGACCGAGCAGACAGGTGAAGTGAACCTTCCGTCACCAACCGGTGTCTTTATACGTATAAAGAGTGTGCGCGGAGTACGAATGCGAGCGCCCGCGCCCGTTCCCGGGCGCGGCGGATAGAAGGAGCAATACCGAATGAACAAGCAAAAGACCGCCCTGCTGGTCGCCGCGGCGACCTTCGGCGGCATGGTAGTGGGACAGGCGCTTCCGGCCCGCGCCCAGCTCGGCGACATCCTCACCGGGGGCGCCGTCCTGCTTCTGGTGAACCGGTTCTCCGGCCAGATCGACCGGTTCGTCAACCAGGTGACGGGCAACCGCACGAACAACGTGCGCGAAAGCACGCGGGTCGTGCCGGTCCTGACCGTCGGCAAAGGCACCTATGTGGGCGCCGTCCAGGTGACGGGACCGCGCAACCTGGTGGACCGTGTCCAGGCCGTCGCCCAGGTGGAGGCTACCACCAGGATCGGCCGCGAGCTGCGCGTGCGGGGCCTGATACCGATCGCCACCCGCCGCGCCACCGACCTGGGCACGCTGTCACGCGTCAAGGGCGTCGGCGTCTCGGCCATCATCGACCTGCGGCTGTAGGCGCTTTAGCAACAATGAAAAGGGCCCGGCGCTTCGAGCGCCGGGCCCTTTCCGTGGCCGACCGGCGGCCGCTTACCTGCCTTTTCCGGGGCGAATGCCCGCGATCCGGAGGCGGACGCGGTACAGCCCCGTCTGGGCCGTGATGTACAGCGTCTTGTAATCGATGTCGCCGAACCCGACGTTGGCGGGCACCTCGGGCGTCGTGATCCGGCCACGGAGCGTCCCGTCCGGCGCGAAGACCCACACGCCGCCGGGCCCCGTGCAGAAGACGTTCCCCTTCGTGTCCACCTTCATGCCGTCCGGCCCCCCGCGCACGCCGGGGTCCTTCAGCTCGGCGAACCGACGCACGTTCGCGAGGGTGCCATCCTTGTTCACGTCGAAGACGCGGATGTAGCCTTCCTGCGAATCGTTGACGTACAGCCGTTTCTCGTCCGGCGAGAACGCCAACCCGTTGGGGCGCGGGGACTCCCTGTCGAGCAGGGTCAGCGTCCCGTCCTTGTCCAGCCGGTAGACGCCGGAATAGCCCAGCTCCTCCTGCGCCCTGTTGATGCCGTACGGCGGGTCCGTGAAATAGATGCTGCCGTCCCGCCGCACCGCGATGTCGTTCGGACTGTTGAGCCGCTTACCCTGGTACCGCTCCGCGAGCGTGACGACCGTTCCGTCCTTCTCGGTCCGCGACACGCGCCGGTTCCGGTGCTCGCACGAGAGCAGCCGCCCCTCGCGGTCCAGCGTGTTGCCGTTGGTCTGCCCGGACGGCTTGCGGAAGACGGACGGCTCGCCGACGCCTCGGGCCCCCCAGCGGAAGATGGTGTCGGCCGGGATGTCGCTGAACAGCAGAAACCCGCGCGGGTCCCAGACGGGGCCTTCGGTGAACTGCATCTCGCCCGCCAGCTTCTCCACGCGCGCGCCTTCTGCGAGGATGCCGGACAGACCGCCTTTGTCGCCGGCCGCTCCGGGCGCCGCCGCCGTCGCCAGAGCGAGCACTACCGAAGCGCAGGCGGCGGCCCAGGGAACACTTTCGATCATCAGCACGCTCCTTCGCAAATGGGGTGGAACCATTTCTTTGTTCGCGGCGGAAGGAGGGCTTTCCTTCGGCGCGCCCTCACCCCCTGCCCCTCTCCCCCCGGCGAAAGCCGGGAGCAGGGGAGAGGGGCAGGGGGTGAGGGCCCTTTTGACACGTCACTCGCCCGCGTGGTACAATCGGCCTCGGTTCAAGGAGGCGTCGTCAGCGGGTGCATCGAGGATTCACGCTCTGGTTCACGGGGCTGTCGGGCGCGGGCAAGTCTACCCTTTCGGAGGCGATCAGCGGCCGGTTCCGCGAGCGCGGGTATCGCGTCGAACTGCTCGACGGCGACGAGGTGCGAACCCACCTTTCTAGAGGGCTGGGCTTCTCCAAGGAAGACCGCGACACGAACGTGCGCCGCATCGGCTACGTCGCCCGCCTGCTGGCCCGAAACGGCGTGATCGCCATCACGGCCGCCATCTCCCCGTACGCCGAGCTTCGCGACGAGGTGCGCGCGGCCACCGAGGCCGACGGCGCCGCCTTCGTCGAGGTGTACGCCTCGTGTCCCATCGAAGTGCTCGCCGAGCGCGACGTGAAGGGGCTGTACAAGAAAGCGATCGCGGGAGAGATCGCCCACTTCACCGGCGTCTCCGACCCCTACGAACCGCCCGCGAAGCCGGAAGTCACCGTCGAAAGCGACAAGGAGACCGTCGACCAGTCCGTCCGCCGGATCCTGGGCTATCTGGAGAGCCGGGGACTGATCGGTTGATCCCCGCCTGATGTACGCCGACCTGCACGCCCACACCACGGCCTCCGACGGCTCCGCGACGCCCACGGAACTCGTGCGGCAGGCCGCCGCGCTCGGCCTGTCGCTCCTTGCCGTCACCGACCACGACACGACGGGCGGCGTCGCGGAGGCGATGCGCGCGGCGCGGGAAGCGGGTGTCCGGCTGCTGCCCGGCGTCGAGCTTTCCGCCGAAGGGCCGCCGGGGAAGTGCCATCTGCTCGGGCTGGGCATCGACCCGGGCCACGCCGGCCTGAACGCGAAGCTGGAACAGTTGTCGGCGGCGCGCCGGGCGCGGGCCGCCAGGATCGTGGAGCGGTTCCAGGCGCTGGGCGTGGACCTGACGCTCGAAGACGTGGACGCGGCGACCCCGGACGGCGCCAACGTCGGCAGGCCGCATCTGGCGAAGGCGCTGCTCCAGAAGGGCGCCGTGGCGACGATGCAGGAGGCGTTCGACCGCTACCTCGCCGACGGCGGCCCCGCCTACGTGCCCAAGATGGTGCTCCCGCCCGCCGAGGCCATCGCCCTGATCCACGATGCCGGCGGGCTCGCCTTCCTCGCGCACCCGGGCTTGCTCAAACTCGATGCGGGCGAAACGCCCCGGGACCGACTGCTCGCCCTCAGGAACCTGGGCCTCGACGGCGTGGAAGCCTACTACTCCCAGCACACGCTCCCGCAGACCGACCGCTACCTCGATCTCGCCCGCGACCTGGGTCTGCTCGTCACCGGCGGCTCGGATTTCCACGGCGCGAACAAGCCCGGCGTCCCCCTCGGCGTCGTCACGAACGGGCACGGGGTGCCGCTCGACGCCCTGCCGGCAATCCTGCGGGATTGGTCCGCCGGCGGGTAGACGCAGCGTTTGCCTGCCACAACACGCCGGGTACACCAGAACAGACGACCTAGGGGAGGCAAGAACGCGTGCGTATGCCGCAGCAAGGGGCCGTTCGCCACCGCTTCACCCTGCCGCTTGCGCTGGCGCTTCTTGGCATACCGGCGGCGGGCGCGCGGGCACAGATCCGGGTGACGGTGAACCAGACGCCCGTCGTGTTCCGCGGGCAGGCGCCTATCGAGCGGGGCGGGCGGGTGCTCGTCCCGGTGCGCGAGGTGCTGGAGCGGGCAGGCGCGTCCGTGCGCTACGACCGGCAGACCGAGACCGTCCTCGCCTTCCGGGGCGCGACGAACATCACCCTCCCGGTCGGAGGGCGGCGCGCGCGGGTCGGGGAGCGCGTGGTCGCGCTGGAGACGCCGGCCGAGATCGTGCGCGGGTCCGTGCTCGTCCCGCTGCGCTTCATGGCCGAGGCGCTCGGCGCGCGGGTGACGTGGAACGTCGGCACGAAGACGGTCGGTATTGAAACCGGGTGGAGCGGCACGCAGCCCGTCGGCCAGAACCCGCCCTCGTGGGTCGATATCCGCGTATCGGGCACGGTCGCGGCCGTCTACCCCGACCTGTCGCCCCGGCGGATCGTTGTGCGCACTGCCGGGCGGCCCGGCGCGCCCGCGCAGGACCGGACGATCCCGCTGCGCCCCGACGCCACCGTTTCCGTGCGCCGCCCGAACACGGTGCTCGCCATCACGCTGGACCGGGTCTACCCCGGCGACACGGTCGAGGTCCGCCAGACGCGCGAAGGACAGGCGACCGCCGTCGAGGTGCTCGCGCGGGCGTCGGCGGGGACGCGCCCCCCGGTGGCGGCCCCGCCGCCGACGCCGCCCCGCGGTTCCGATCCGCGTGTCTTCCGGGGCGAGTTCCTGGAGGCCAACCGCATCGGGTCGAGCCGCTGGGTGCTGAAGATGACCGACGGGCGACTGATCGAAGTCCCCAACTCCATCCTCATCCTGTATGGGGAAGAAAAGATTTCCGTAGACGATCTGCGTTCGGGCGATCAGGTCACCATCTCGGTGGACCCGAGGACGCGGCGCGGGACGCGGGTCGTCGTGGCGGTGGAACAAAGATGAAGACCAAGAACTACCTGCGGGCGGCGACGCTCGCTCCTTTGCTTGTGTTGCCCGCCCTCGGGCTGGCCCAGGGCGGCATCAACGTTTCGGTCAACGGCGCGGCGGTCGGGTTCCGCGGGCAGGGACCCGTCCAGGAGGCCGGGACCGTGCTCGTCCCGCTGCGCGGCGTGTTCGAGCAGCTGGGCGCGCAGGTCTTTTACGACAGCGGGCAGAAAGCCATCCTCGCGACCAAAGGGGCGACCACGGTCAACCTGCGGCTGGGCGAGGCGCGCGCCCTCGTGAACGGCACGGAGCGCACGCTGTCGGTAGCCGCCCAGGCCACCGGCGGGACCACGCTGGTCCCGCTGCGCTTCGTGTCGGAGGCGCTGGGCGCCCAGGTCAAGTGGGAGGCCGCGACCCGCACCGTCCGCATCACCACGGACGCCGTGGTCGCCGACCAGTTGCCCCCGCCCTCGGGAACGGGCTCCGTCACGGGGACGATCACCGGCATCTACCCCGAAACCAGCTCCATCACCGTGCGCGTGGCCGGCGGGCAGAACACCCGCGTCCCGCTCGCGGGGGACGCCGTCGTGCTCATCCGGCCCGCGCAGGG
This sequence comes from uncultured Armatimonadota bacterium, assembly GCA_902805585.1. GTDB lineage: Bacteria > Armatimonadota > Armatimonadia > Armatimonadales > Armatimonadaceae > CADCTO01. The sequence continues at coordinate 6,255 of CADCTO010000259.1, forward strand.
GCCCGCGACCGAGGCGAACCTGGCCGCCCTGCGCGTCGGCGACCAGATCACGGTCCGCCGAGACCCGTCCGGCCGCGGCACCGTCCTGGAGACCTCCTTCGGCGAGCGCCGCGGCGAGGTCAAGTCGATCGCCCAGCTCTCGTCCGGTAACTTCGCCATCACCCTGTCGGACGGCTCGCTCGTCGAGGTCGTGCCGAACGCGCCGGTCACGATGGCGAACCGTGCGGTCACCCTGGCGGACGTCCGCCCGGGCGAGCAGGTCGCGATCCGGATCAACCCGCAGACCAAGCTGGGCATCGGCGTCGCCGTCATCACCGCCGACAACCCCGAGGCCGCGCCGCCCGCGCGCGTCGAGGTCCAGTCGTTCACGCACAACGCCCAGGGGCCGCTCAAGGGCGGCGACACCCTGACCGTCACGCTGCGCGGCACGCCGGGCGCCAGCGCCACCTTCTCCATCCCCGGGATCGAGCAGGCGCAGAACGTCGCCATGCGCGAGACCGCGCCCGGGACGTACGCGGGCACCTTCCCGATCCCGTCCGGCGTCAACATCAAGGGCGCCTCCGTCGTGGCACAGCTCGCCATGGGCAGGGCCACCTCCCCGGTCACGCAGGCCGGCAATCCGATCATCGTGGACGCGACGGGCCCGACGCTGGCGAACCTGTCGCCGGAGGAGAGCGCCACGCTGCCGCCGGGCAAGCCGCTCGTGTACGGCACCTATTCGGACGCCGGAACGGGCGTGGACCCGAAGGCGACGCGCCTCCTGGTCAACAACCAGGACGTGACGAAAGAGGCGACGACCACCGTCACGGAAGCGTTCTTCTCGTACCGTCCCGCGGCCGACCTCCCGGCCGGCAAGAACTCCGCCGTCGTGGTGGTCCAGGACGGCGCGGGGAACCAGACCCGCAAGGAATGGTCCTTCACCGTCGGCCCCGCCGCCGAAAGCCCGATCAAGAGCCTCACCTTCACCCCGTCCGGCAAGACGCTTGCGCCGGGCCAGACCATCACCGTGCGGCTCGCCGCCGCGCCCGGCGGTCAGGCGCGCTTCAGCGTCGGGGGCGCGGCGCAGGACCGGCCGATGCGCGAGGACCTGCCCGGCAGCTACGTCGGCTCCTACACCATCCGCAAGGGCGACTCGCTCACCAAGGCCCCCGTCACGGTCGCCTTCACCCCGTCCGGCAGCCAGATGGCCGTCACGCAGACGGCGAGCCAGTCGGTGACCATCGCGGCGGGCGCCCCGGACACGCCGATCGTCGACAGCCCCCAGGAAGGCGCAGCCGTCGGCGGCGCCGTCGCCGTGACGGGCCGCGCCGCGCCCAACGCCACCGTGCGCGTGTCGGTCGCCTACCAGGGCCGGCTCGTCATCATCCCCGCCCGCGGCACCGTCGCCGACGTCGAGGCCAAGGCCGATGCTCAGGGGCGGTGGACGACCCCGGAGGTCAAGCTCTCCGCGCCCCCCGGCGTGAGCGGGCTCACCTACACCCTGCGCGCCGTGACCGTGGACGCCGAAGGCGCGGAATCCGACCCCGCCACCGTCCGTTTCCGGCGGTGATCACGATTACCTGCCCCCGGATCGTTCATGGCCCGGGGGCGGCTTGCGCACTGCCCGCCGCCTGATATACTGAGGATATAGATCCGCCCGCGCAGGCGCGGCGCGCACCCGAGGGAATCCATGAAGAGCAAGAACCGCATCATCGCCACCGCCGCCGCAGCCGCCGCCCTTCTGCTTGCGGCCGCCCCGGCAGCGCAGGCCGCGCCGACGCCTTCGGCCCCGGCCGGCACGGCACCCGCCGCCCGCGGGCAGCAGCCGGACCATGCCCGGTTCGTCACCAAAGAAGAGCTTGCCCGCACCTTCCGCGAGGGCAACTTCGCCA
>CADCTO010000260.1 GCA_902805585.1 uncultured Armatimonadota bacterium
GCCAGCGCGCCCGGCGGGAAGTGGGGCAGCAGATCGATGGTGGTGGCCAGACGCACCTCGAAAGTCCTCAGATCGCGGTTGTTGACGCCGATCAGCCGGGCGCCGGCCTCTTTTGCTGTCTCCAGCTCGCTCCGGTCGTGGACCTCTATCAGGGCGTCCATCGCCAGCGACTCCGCTATCTCGCGGAACGCGCGCACCTGAACGGGCGGGAGAATGGCGACGATAAGAAGGATCGCGTCCGCGCCCGCCACACGCGCTTCATAGATCTGGGCGGGGTCGATGATAAAGTCCTTGCGCAAAAGCGGAAGCGGCACGCGTTCGCGGATCCGGCCCAGATAGGACAGATGGCCCTGAAAGTAGGTCTGGTCGGTGAGCACGGACAGGCAGGACGCACCCGCTTCGTGGTACGCGCGCGCGATGGCCAGGGGGTCGAAGTCGGGGCGAATAACCCCCCTGGACGGCGACGCCTTTTTCACCTCGGCAATCAAGGCGATGGCGTTGCCGCGCCCGCCCCCAGGATTGGGGGCGCGGGGGGCCAACGCTTTGGCAAACCCGCGCGATGGCGGCATCGCCCGGGCGCGGGCCTCCAGCTCGGCAAGGGGCGTGTGCGCCCGGAGCAAGCTCACCTCTTCGCGCTTGGTCGCCACGATCCGGTCGAGGATATTTCCCATCCGGTTATGCCTTTGCCGCGTCGGCGGTGAACGCGCGCAGCGCCTCGACTTTGGCGCGGGCGGCGCCGGAGTCAATCAGGTCGGCGGCGCGAGCGACGCCGTCCGGCAGGGTGTCCGCGACGCCGGCAACCAGCAGGGCGGCGGCGGCGTTGGCGAGCACGATGTCACGGCGCGGGCCGCGCTCCCCGTCGAGCACGGCGAGCAGCAGAGCGGCGTTTTCCCGTGCATCGGAACCGGCGGCCACCTCCGAAGGCGCCGCCGTGGACAGGCCAAGCGCCTCCGGGGTCAAGGTATAGGTGGAGACGCAGCCATTTTTGAGTTCGCTGATCAGGGTCTCGCCCACGGTGGATATCTCGTCCAGGCCGTCCAGGCCGTGGACGACCAGCACGTGCTCCGAGCCGAGGTTGCCCAGCACGCGGGCGAGCAACGGGCAAAGGTCCGCGTCGTAAACGCCGATCAGCTGGCGCCTGGCACCGGCCGGGTTGGTCAGCGGGCCCAGGGCGTTGAAGACGGTGCGGATGCCCAGCTCCGCGCGCGGCGCGGCGGCGTGCTTCATGGCGGGATGGTGGGCGCGGGCGAACAGGAAGCCGATACCCACCTCGTCGATGCACTGCCCCACCCCCTGTGGGGAAAGATCCAGCCGCACCCCCAGCGCCTCCAGCACGTCGGCGGAACCGCACTTGCTGGTCACGGACCGATTGCCGTGTTTGGCCACGGCGACCCCGGAGGCGGCCACCACAAAGGCGGCGGCGGTGGAGATGTTGAAGGTCTTGCACAGGTCGCCGCCGGTGCCGCAGGTATCCACGAGCGGGCGGCGCGTGGTGGGGACATGGATGGAGCGCGCGCGCATCACGCGGGCGAACCCGGTGATCTCGTCCACGATCTCGCCCTTCATGCGCAGCGCGGTGAGCAGACCGGCGATCTGGGAAGGCGTGGCGTCGCCGTCCATGATGTGCGTCATCATCTCGACCGCTTCGTCCTCGGTCAGATGCCGCCGCTCGATTAGTTTTTGCAGTGCGTTTTGCAGCATAAAGTGCCCTCACCCCCCGGCCCCCTCTCCCGGCGCTGCGGGAGAGGGGGAGGAAGAGGGAGAAATGTTCACCGACCGCCCCTCACCCGGCCGTCACATCTCCCCCTCTCCCGCAACGCCGGGAGAGGGGGCCGGGGGGTGAGGGCCTACTACATCTCCACGAAGTTCTTGAGAATCTGCTTCCCCTGCTCCGTCAGCACGGATTCCGGGTGGAACTGGACGCCTTCCACCGGCAGGCTCTTGTGCCGCACGCCCATGATCTCGCCTTCGGCCGTTTCGGCCGAGACTTCCAGGCAGTCCGGCAGGCTGTCGCGCTCGATCAGGAGCGAATGGTAGCGCGTCGCGGAGAACGGGTTGGGCATGCCGGCGAAGACGCCGCGCGCGTCGTGGCGGATGGGGCTGGTCTTGCCGTGCATCAGGCGCTCCGCGCGCACGATGTTCCCGCCGAAGGCGTGCCCGATGCTCTGGTGCCCGAGACAGACGCCCAGGATCGGGATCTCGCCGGCGAAGCGCCGTACGGTCTCGACCGAGATTCCCGCCTCCTCCGGCGTACACGGGCCGGGTGAGATCATGATCTTGTCCGGGCGCATCGCGGCGATCTCGTCGGGCGTGATTTTGTCGTTGCGGTGGACGACAAGCTCTTCGCCCATCTCGCCGAGGTACTGCACCAGGTTGTAGGTGAACGAGTCGTAGTTATCGATGACCAGGATCATGGTTCAAAGCTCCAGATGTCCCCAGCGCGTGGGGGCGTCGCCGCGTCCTCGCTCCGGGTCCGCCCAATCGTCGCCCTGCACGAACCCGATGACGCGCTGACAGCGGTTGCAGTAGAACTGCAGGCGCGGGCGCCCCGGCTGCGACGCGTCGACCGCCGACAGGTCCGGGCTGCTCCCGATCCGCAGTTCCCGCGCCTCGATGGTGGGGCGCAGCCAGTTCCGGCAGCGCGGGCACTCGATCTGCATCCGTCCCGAAACCAGCCGCGCCAGGTTCTGCAGGTCCTCGGAGTCCAGGCGGACCCGCTGCTCGGGCGGCTCGATGGGCGGCATCATCCCTTCGCGGCCCCTACTCCAGCCCCGCCTCGGCCATTTCGACGGCGCGGCGGACGGCGTTGCTCTTGTTGACGGTCTCCTCGTATTCGGCGTCCGGGTCCGAATCCGCGACGATGCCGCCGCCGGCCTGGACGTAGGCGACGCCGTCCTTGACCAGGAGCGTGCGGATCGTGATGCAGGCGTCGAGGTTGCCGTTGAAGGAGAAGTAGCCGATGGCCCCGCCGTACGCACCCCGCCGCGTCGGCTCCAGCTCCTCGATGATCTGCATGGCCCGCACTTTCGGGGCGCCCGACAGCGTGCCCGCCGGGAACGTCGCCCGCAGCACGTCGAACGGCGTCTTGTCCGCCGACAGGCGGCCCGTGACGTTGGAGACGATGTGCATGACGTGCGAGTAACGCTCCACGACCATCAGCTCGTCGACCTGGACGGTGCCGTAGTCGCACACGCGCCCGATGTCGTTGCGGCCGAGATCGACGAGCATGATGTGTTCGGCGCGCTCCTTCTCGTCGGCCAGCAGCTCCTCGCCGAGCCGGGCGTCCTCTTCGGGCGTATCGCCGCGCGGGCGCGTCCCGGCGATGGGTCGGACGGTCACCTTGTCCTTTTCCGCGGTCACCAGGATCTCGGGCGAAGCGCCGACCAGGGTCGTGCCGCCCTCGAAGCCGAGATAGAACATGTACGGCGACGGGTTCAGCGAGCGCAGCGCGCGGTAGACGTCGAAAGTGTCGGCGTGGAGCGGGCGCGTAAAGCGCTGCGACAGGACGGCCTGGATGATGTCGCCCTGCCCGATGTACTCCTTGCCGCGCAGGACCATCTTCTTGTAGTCGGTCTGCGTCATGTTCGACACGAACCGGTGGTCCCCTTCGCGTGTGTTCTCGGGGGCGGGGGGGGCAACAGGCCGGGGCTGCTTGAGCATTTCGACCAGCGCGTCCACCTTGGCGACCGCGGCGTCATAGGCCGCGTCCGGATCGTCAGCGACGCGGGCGTTGGCGAGCACCTTGATGCGGTGCCGGACGTGGTCGAAGATGAGCAGGGTGTCCGTCAGCAGCAGGCGGCAGTCGTCGATATCAAGGTCGTCCTGCGTGCTGTCGCCGATGGGCTCCAGGAAGCGCACCCAGTCGTAGCCGATGTAGCCGACCGCGCCGCCGACGAACCGGGGCAGGCCGGGGAGTTCGACGTAACGGACCTCGCCGAGCAGCGCTTCGAGGACGTGGAGGGGGTCGCGCCCGTCCTCCAGCGGTACTTCGCGGGTCTCGCCGCCCTGCGTGACATGGGCGGTCGGCCCCTTGGAGCGAAACACCAGATAGGGGTCCGCGCCCAGAAACGAGAACCGGGCCAGGCGTTCGCCGCCCTCGACCGATTCCAGCAGGAACGCGTTCGGGCGGTGGGCGATCCGCCGGAAGGCGGAGACCGGCGTCTCCATGTCGGCCAGGATCTCGCGGTACACGGGGATCAGGTTCCCCTGTCGCGCCAGGCGCCGGAACTCGTCACGGGTCGGGGTGTGCTGGTGGTGGTGGTGATGCGTGGGCGGCGTTACTGCTGTCTGCGTGTGCGTGGCCACAGCGGCCTCCTTCCTAGATTATAACACGGACGGTGGGGCGCCGCCCGGCGGGAACCGCCCCCGCACAAAGCGAAAGGGCAGGCCCCGCCGGGCCTGCCCTCTTCGATAGCTCCTCGCCTCGCGGCTCTTCAGCGCGCGGGCGTGTGTGGGCGACGGCAGCGACGGGAACGGTCTCCCTCGCGCCACCACCACAGACCCAGGCTCGCGTTGTAAAGTCGCATCGTGCCGGGAGTATAACACGACACGCCGTCGCCTGTCAAACGGCATTTTTGACGCGCGGCACCAACAGAAACAACCGCACGGCGCGATCGCGGGGCATCAACGCGTGCCGGCGGCACGGAGCAGCAGCAGAAACAACGGGGCCAGCACGAGCGCGGGCAGCAGGGAGGCGATGCGCGTCTTCGTGACACCCAGGAGGTTAAGGCCCAGGCCGAGCAGCATGACGCCCCCAGCGGCGGTCATCGCCGCGATCATTCCCTCGGTGAGCAGCGGGCGCAGCAGGCCCGCGCCCAGCGTCAGCGCCCCCTGCACGGCCAGCACGGTCCCCGCCGACAGCAGCACGCCCCACCCCAGCGCGGCGGCGAACGCGGCGGCCGACACGCCGTCGAGCACGCTCTTGATGGCAAGCTTGGTGATGTCGCCGCGCAGGCCGTCGTCCAGACAGCCGAGGATGGTCAGCGGGCCGACGCAGAACAGGATCGAGGTCGTGACGAAGCCGCGGGCGAAGTTCCCGCTGTCGTCGCCGGGGGCGAAGCGCGCCTCGGCTCGCCTGCCCAACGCCTGAATACCGTCGTCCAGACGCAGCGCTTCCCCAATCCAGCCGCCGACGAGCAGGGCGAGGAGCGCGGCCAGGAACTCGCGCGGCGGATGGCCGGGCGCGAAGACCCCCAGCGCGTTCTGCACGCCGAGCACCATCGTCACCAGTCCGATGGCCGCCATCTGGGTTTCCTGAACCCGCGCCGGCAGTTTTCGCCCCAAGAACCGCCCGACGAGCGCGCCCACCACCACGGTCGCCGTGTTCAGCAGGGTGCCAATCATCAGGGATGAGGGGTGAGGGGCGAGGGATGAGACGGACGGGAAGGCGGGTCGGCAAAGTGCCGTAGGCATGACCCGCCAGGGCCGGGCCTCTTTTTTCTTCTCATCCCCCGCCCCTCACCCCTCATCCCTTCGCCTCAGCGTCAGCCACGCGACTTCGGGACGGCACAGGAAGCGCGGGAAGATCGGCAGGCGGAAGACGCGGGCGACGCCGATGCCGCGCGAGATGTAGAGCGTGATGGGACAGGCCGGGTCGCGCCCCAGGGTTTCTCGCAGTCGGGTCCGGTCCCACAGGCCGTAGTCCAGCGCCCGGCCCAGGGGGTTCTGGGTCTTGATGGGGCCGACGAGCGGCAGCCGCACCTGCCCGCCGTGCGTGTGCCCCGACAGCATCACGTCCACGCCCCGCTGCGCCGCCGCGTAGACGAGCTGGGGCGAGTGGGCAAGCAGCAGGCAGAAGCGCCCCGGCGTGGCATCGGCCAGCGTGGCCTGGAGGTCGGCGTGGCCATAGTACGGGTCGTCCGTGCCGGCCACCGTGATCGTGGCACCGTCGATGGTCAGCGGTTCGGACCGGTTGATGAGCACGTTCAGCCCCGCCTCCCGGAGCGACGCGGCGGCCCGGCGGCGGCTTTCGCCCCGGAGTTTGTGCTCGGCGTTCCCCAGGATGCCGTAGCGGGCGTAGCGCGCGCGGGAATGGTTGCGGATCAGGCGGCTGGCCGGGTCGACGCCCCGGGCGCCGTGGATGAAGTCGCCCGCCCAGACGGCGACGTCCGGCTCCGGCAGCGAGTCCAGCAGGTCGGCCAGCAGGCCCTCCCGCTTCCCCCACCGGGAAACGTGCGGGTCGGCCAGGAGCAGGATCGACAGCCCGTCCAGCGCGGCCGGGAGGCGCGGGCACGGCAGTTCCGTGTGGGTGACCTGGAGGCGGTACGGCTCGACGGCCAGCGCATAGGCCGTGAGCGCTCCGGCCGCCGCGACGGCGGCGGCGGCAGGGGCGGGCGAGCGGGCGCTGTCGCGGTGCTGCGTCACGCCTGGCGCGGGGCCGCGTGCGTGCCGGTCTGCGTCGCCGGCAGCGGGCGCACCGCGCGGTGCGCCCAACGGATCGCCGCAAGGTCGCGGAGCATGCGCAGGCCGCTTTTCAGGAATGCGGCGCGGGAGGCGAAGGCGGCCGAGCCTTCCTGATGCGCCCACCGCACGGGCACTTCGGCGACGCGGCAGCCCAGGCGACGGGCCAGAAAGAGCGCTTCGACGTCGAACGAGAAGCCGTCCAGAACGCAGCGGGAAAAGATCGCGCGGGCGGCCTCGCCGGTCAGGAGCTTGAAACCGCACTGCGTATCGTGGATGCCGGGCGTCGCGACCACCTGCACCACCGTGTTGAAGGTCCGCCCGGCCAGTTCGCGGTACCAGGGCTGGCGCACCAGCAGCCGCGATTCGCGCAGAGGCCGCGACCCGATGGCGACATCGGCCCCGCCGTCCAGAGCGCTTTCGAGCTTCTCGATCTCCTCGATCGGCGTCGCCAGGTCGGCGTCCATGAACAGGACCCGTTCGCCACGGGCCCGCAGCACGCCGTAACGGACTGCATGCCCTTTCCCCCGGTTCCGCTCGTAGCGAAGCACGCGCGCGCCGTGCCGCTCGGCCGCCCAGGCCCGCGCCACTTCGGCCGTCGCGTCCGAGGAGCCGTCGTCCACGATAAGGATCTCGTAGGTTCCGGGGCGGGCGTCGAGGTACCGGGCGGTGGCACCGAGCGTCTTTTCCAGTCGGAGCGCCTCGTTGTAGGCGGGCACTACGACCGACAGCGACGGAGTTTCGGCAGAAAGCGTTTCCACGATATCTATTGTACGGTTTTCCGCGGGAAAGTGTCAACAACGCCACTAAGTTCCCGGCGCGGAGAGGCCCCTGCCCCCTCAGGGACTGCCCCCGAATCATGGAGGATCATCAACCCTATTTTTTTGGAACTGATCGGACGAAAATAGGGTTAATGTGGTTTGATAGGCTCGATGCCGCGGTATAAACGAAGTGACAACAGAACACCGCAAAACCGAATAGCGACGCACAATCGAATAGCGCACAACCGGAACACAACCGCATAACGACAATCGAAGAGTGACAACCGCATAGCGTCAACAATCGAATATCGAGCAAACCGTATAAACCATCGAACCGAATACACAGAGCGGGGGCGGGCGTCCTTAACAGGGTGCCCGCCCCCGCAGCGTTTGTGCCCCCATAAGTTCCCGCAGGCTTTCCTCCCCCCGCGTCCGGCCCCATTTCGCCCGTAGGGTTCTCACATCGTACATACCGCCCGACCGCAGCCAAGCGCGCGACGGGGCGTCCCCGATGTTGCGCCATAGGCAGTCTTGCTGCCAACGCTACCACTGGCCTGCCAACGTATTACCTACGGCATAGCGCCGTGCGCGTGTCGGGGCGTGCAGGCTCCAAAACGGCTCGAAGGCGGGGCGGCCCGCTTCGGGCGCCGGCTACCAAGTTGTACATGAGGGCCCACGGAGGCGGTGCGGTGCGACGGAGGGCTACACGGTCGCACGGGTTCATCGGCTCGATGTTGCCGGCGATGCCGCGCGCTTGACAGCCCCAAAGCCCCTCAGTATACTGGCGGTAGCCGTACACCCCTTTCGACACACGAAAGCGAGACCCTCTTCTTGGCCGTCGCACTCCGCCGCCTGCTCCTGGGGCAGCCCCTTCGCACCGCCCACGCCGCCCACACACGCCTGCCCAAGCGCCTCGCGCTCGCCGTCTTCTCCTCGGACGCCCTCTCCTCCACCGCCTACG
>CADCTO010000261.1 GCA_902805585.1 uncultured Armatimonadota bacterium
CCTGGACCCAGCCCCAGTCACGGCCGATCTGGTAGGCGCGCACCAGGTAACGACCCTGGTCGGCATCGCTGATGTCATTGCCGTAGTCGTACCCCAGGGCCTGGTTGGCGGTGCTCCAGCCGAACTCGGTCACCCAGATCTGCTTGGCGTCGTCGCCGTTGGCGACCATCACCGCGCGCACGTCCTCCAGGCGCTTGAAGTAGAAGCTCTTGTGCCCCTTGAAGTTCGTGCTGAACACGGTGCGGTTAAACGGCGTGTCGTCGGGTGGGTTGTTGAAGCCGCCAGCGTGCGCGCCGATGCCGTCGCACACCGTCTTGAAGACGCCACCCTGGTAGGCATACAGCTGCTGCAGGTACAGCACGTCGTCGATCGCCACGTTCGGGTCGTTGAAGCCGGTCGGCGTCAGCGCGCCGGAGAGTACGGCCGCTGCCGGATCGGCCGCCTTGATCGCGGCATGGGCGACTTTCAGCAGCTCGACGTAGTCGCCGGCGATGATCCGGCCCCCGCCCCACTCGCGGCTGAAGTTCTGCTCATTCCAGACTTCATACGCGTGCACTTTGCCCGCGTAGCGCGTGGCCAGGGCAGAGAGGAAGGTGCCGAAGGTAGCCGGGTCGTCAGGCGGGCCGTCCACGGTGCCGCTGGCGCGCGACCAGGCCGGCGCGGTCACGACGCTGAGCAGCACCCGGATGCCCATCAGCGCTGAGTAGCCGACGATATTGTCGAGCTGCGACCAGTCATACTGCCCTTGGGCTAGCTCGACATCAGACCAGCGCACCTGCTGCTTGACCCAGCCAAACCCGGCGTCGCGCACGAGGTCGAGCGTTTTGGGGGCATCCTGATAGTAGAGGTGCGCCTGCATGCCATAGGCGAAGCCGGCCGCGCCGTACGGCGGCAGGCGTGCGGGCTCCACCGCTAGTGCGGCGGGGGCTTCCAGCGCCGGATCCGCGATCGCCCCGTTGGCGGCCGGCTCCTCGGCGTCGCTGCCCCAGTCGGCGCGCGCCGGGACGGCGCTCAGGGCGGCGCCGCCCCCTAGGACCGCAGCCGCCAGCCTGGCCAGCACGGGACGGCGAGAGGAGCGGCCGGCGTTGGTGCGCGTTAGTTCGTGTGCGTGTGCCTGTGGATCAGCGTCGGTACTGGTGTTGGAAAGGGCCATTGGAACTCCGGGATCACCGCACGCGCGTGCGGTAGATAATGGGTTGGGCGTCAGGCCGTTAGGCATGCGACGCGTGAGAGGTGAGCGCGTCTCCCCACGTCACGACACTCTCGTGCCGGTTGGACTTGGTGGACCGAGTGCCGGTTTGGCTGAGGCACTCGGTGCGAGGCTACTTCTTGCCCCTGGACTCGTCTTTGCCCCTGGACTCGTCCTTCTTCGGCTCGGGGGCTTTCGGAGCCTGGGTCGGCCTGGCAGTGGGCTTCGCCTTCACCGCCGGAGCGGCGGGGGCGGGGGCGGCAGCCGGTGCCTGAGCGACGGGCGCCGCCGCGGGCTGCGGGGACTGCGCCGGCGCTGCTGACGGTGCGGGATCCGGCGTGGAGGCGATTGCCATCACTTGCGACCGCACCGCGAGGAACTCCTCGCCCAGCAAGCCGAGCTGGACCTCGTAGGGGGTGCCGGCGTGCTCGGGGTGGTACTCGAGGCGGGCGCGCTGGAAGTACTGCACGGCGTGCGGCCAGCCGTTGTCGCCGTACAGCTCCTCGGAGATGGGGTAGCCAAAGGACTCGAGCCCGCCGCGCTCATCGAAGTAGCGCAGGAACGCGTGGTGGACGCCGTGCCCCGTCTCGCCGTAGTACCGGTGGCTGGAGCCCTCCGCGAACGGCTCCCCCGCCGCGAAGGGCCGGCGGTCCGTGGTGAGGTCATCGCCGAGCAGGGTCAGCTGCACCTCGTAGGCGGTGCCGGCGTGCTCGGGGAAGTGCTCCATGCGCGCGCGCTGGAACCACTGCACGGTACGCCCGTCCTCGCTCCCCTCGCCGC
>CADCTO010000262.1 GCA_902805585.1 uncultured Armatimonadota bacterium
CAGCGTCTGCCTGCCGAACCAGGCGCACTTCGCGCCGACGCTCCAGATGATCCGTGCGGGATATCCTCTGCTCGTTGAAAAGCCGCTCGTCTTCGACCCGTCCGAGGCGGACACGCTGATTGAGGAAGCCGCCGCGCGCGGGCTGTTCTTCGCCATCAACTTCAACCACCGCTACGCCCGCCCCGTCCGGATGGCCCGGGAGGCGATCGAATCCGGGCGCCTGGGCGACCTCGTGTTCGCGACGTGGCGCTTCGGCGGGGAGGGCAGCAGCGACCACCCGCACGCCAACCTGATCGAGACGCAGTGCCACGGCTTCGACCTGTTGGAGTACCTGTGCGGACCCATCACGTCGGTCATGGCGCAGATGACCGACAAGACCGGCGGCGGGTACCGCACCCTCGCGCTCGCCCTGCACTTCCAGAGCGGCGCGGTGGGCACCCTGCTCGGCACCTACGATTCGTCCTACGCCTATGCCGGCACGCACCACCTGGAGGTGAGCGGCACGAAGGGCCGGGTGCTGGTCGAGGACACCGTACGCCGGTACTGGTTCCAGGCGTCCGGGAGCGAGACGGCCGAAGTCTGGCAGGCCGGCTACTTCAACGACCGGGACCGCGAGTTCCACCGCACCTTCGACCGGCACCTGGAAGCGATCATCGACGCTTTCCGGCGGGGCGAGGCGCCCCCGGTCCACGCCGAGACGGGCCGCCGGGCGCTTGTGCTTGCGTATGCCGCCATGGAGTCCTTCGAGACCGGGCGGCGCGTGGCGACGGGTCCCTGAGTCGCCGATGCAGCTTGGCCTGATGAACAACCCCGCTCGGGACCCGCTCAGGGAGATCGTCCGCATCGCAGACCTTGGCTTCGCGTTCGTGGACCTGACGTTGGAGCCGCCGGCGGCGCGGGCGGACCGGGTGGACGCGGCCCGGGTCCGCGCGGCGCTGGAGGAGCGGCGGCTGGGCGTGGTCGGGCACACGGCGTACTACCTGCCGTTCGGGTCGGCCTTCGACGCGATCCAGGCGGGCGCGGTCGCCGAGGCGGGGCGCTGCCTCCAGGTGTTCGCCGAGGTCGGGGCGACCGTGATGAACCTGCACCTGGACTGCCGCGTGCCCGGCCACGACATCGCCTTCATCAACCGCCGCAACGTCGAGGCCATCGAGACGCTGCTGCCGACGGCGCGGCGCCTGAACATCACCCTCATGGTCGAGAACGTGGAAGGCGACGACGCCGAAACGCTCGCGCCCGTTCTGGACACCCTTCCCGACGTCGGCCTGCACCTCGACATCGGCCACGCCAACATCCGCGCCCCGAGAAGCAACACGGCTTCGCTCCTGGGCCGCTACGCCGGGCGTTTGAAGCACGTCCACCTGTCCGACAACAAGGGGCGCGGCGACGACCACCTCGCCATCGGGGCGGGCACCATCGACTGGAAGCGCGAACTCAAAGCGCTCAAGGCGACGGGCTACGACGGCACCATCACCCTGGAAACGTTCTACGGCGACTCCGACCTCATCCTCTACTCGCGCGACAAGGTGCGGCAGTTGTGGGAGGCTGCGTGAGGCCGCGCTGGCCGAAGTGGGCGGTCTATGCACTCGCTATCGTGTGCAACCTGTTCTGGGCGGGGGCGTACGTGACGGGCAAGCTCGCCATCGGGACGCCGGAGACGGCCGGGTTCGGGCCGTTCCGCGCCGCGTTCTTCCGCTTCGGCGTGGCCGGACTGGTCCTCGTCGGGTGGGGCCTGCTTCGCGCGCCGGATTCCTTGCGGCTGCGCAAGGAGGACCTGCCCGCGTTCGCCCGCCTCGCGCTGCTGGGGATGTGCCTGACCTACGTGTTCAACTACACGGGGCTGCGGCTTTCCACGGGCACGGCCGCCGCCCTGATCATGGTGACGGAGCCGGTCTGGATCGCCCTGCTCGCCGTGGTGTTCCTGCGCGAGCGCCTGACGGTTCTGCGCGGCGCGGGGGTGGTATTGGGGTTGACCGGCGCCCTCCTGGTGGTCATTTCCACGCAACGGCCTGAGACGGCGGGCACGACAGCGGCCAGCGCGGTCCTGCTCGGGAACCTGCTGATGGTCGCCTCGCTCCTGTGGGAGGCGGGCGCGGTGCTGACCGTCAAGCGCCTCGCCGCGCGCTACTCGGGCCGCGTCATCGTGACCTACGAGTTCCTGCTCGGCTCGCTGCTGCTCGCGCCGTTCGCGGCCTGGGAGACATGGGCGCAGGGCCCGATCCTGCCCTCCCCGGCGGCCTGGGGCGCGTTCCTGTACCTGGTCGGGCCGTGCACGCTGTTCGCCTACACCGTCTGGTTCGTGCTGCTCGAACGTGCCGACGCCTCGGAGCTTTCGATCTTTATCTTTCTGCAACCCGTCGTCGCGACCGTCATCGGGGTGCTGCGCCGCGATCCCTTCACCGCCGTCACCGCTCTGGGCGCGGTCCTAGTCTTGGCCGGCGTCGGTGCCATCATGCGCGCGGGCGCCCGGCGCGAGGAAGGGCCTCCGGTGGGACCGCTCCCCGAAATGGTGCGCGCGGCGGGCGAGTGACCGCCCGCCGCGCGGCATTCGCTCACACCCGGTGGGCGCGGATGCCCTTGGACGATTCGAGCGCCTCGACCCAGCGCCGTGACCACTCGGCGTGGTCCGTCAGCACGGTTTCGGGGTGGGCGCGGCTGCGGGCGACGAACTCCGGATGGAACGGGCGCCCGGTCGGAGTGCCGGCGGGTTGGTAGCGCAGATCCAGGCTCCAGCGCGCGGCGTCCGAGTAGTTGGGCGTCGAGCGGTGGGGCGTGCACCGGTGCATGAAGACGATGCCGCCCTTCTTGACCGGCACGGGGCGCGGCTTGACATCGGCCGGCAGCGCTTCGGGGCAGACGGACGTGCCCCCTTCGCCCGGCTGGTGCGGGAGGTAGCCGCGTCGCCACACGCCGGGCAGGACCTCCATGCAGCCGTTCTCGACCGTCGCGTCCACCAGGGCGAGCCAGCAGGTGACGATCTCCGAATCGTCCGCCTCCTGCCAGGTCACCGCCATGTCCTGGTGCCAGGGGACGTTATAAAAACCCAGGCCCTCGCCGGCGCTCTCGGCGGGCGGCTTGGCGCGGATGTGCTGGATCGGGTTGCAGGTGATCTCCGGCCCGACCAGGCACTCCACGGCGTCCAGCAGGTTGTCGTTGCGCAGGAACGCGAACGTCGCCGGGCCGCGCAGCTGCATGACGTCCATGCCGTTCGCGATCTCCTTGGACTGCGCGTACAGCCGGGCGATGCGGTGCCCGAAGTCCGCCCCCTCCGCCAGGTCCGCGATCTTGCCTTCGGCGTGCAGGGCCCGCGCCCGGTCGTCGATCCACGCTTCGTACTCGGCGATCATCGGCGCGAGGTCCGCGTCGGCGACCACGCCCTCGGCGACCAGCACCCCGTCCTCGCGGAACGCCCGCACCTGCTCCTCTGTCAATCGCATCGTTGCCTCCTCTGCTCCGGCAAAGCCGTTTATATTTGCTGACTATTTTGCCGCGGTCGGGGGCCGAATGCAATGTATTGACCGCTCTCTGATTTATACTATATGCTATGTGTCCTGAAGACCTGACGTTCCTGGCGACCTCCAGCGCGCCGGAGTGCACCCTGCGGCTCGACAAGCACGTGGTCGGGTACTACACCCTCCAGTTCATGGAGCGCGGCGGCGTGGAACTCGGCTACGACGAGCGCTGGCGGCGGATGGAGGGGGCGTGGTTCTGGCCCGCCTACCCGGGCCCGCGCCTGCGGTTCCACCCGGCCCCCGGCCACGTGTCCTGGTTCCACCGGCACGTCGGCTTCCGAGGGCCGTTGGTGCAGCGCTGGATCGCGTCGGGGCTGTGGCCGACCGACGCGCAGCCCGCCCCGGCGGGCAAGGACTACCCGAGCCTCTTTGACGCCCTGATCCGCCAGTCCAAGCGGACGGACCACTGGGGGCGGCTGCGCGCGATCAACCTGCTGGAGCAGCTGCTGCTGGAACTGGCCGAGGCGCGGGCGCCCTCCCCGGCCGCCCGCCTGCCCTGGCTGGAGCCCGTGCTGGAGCAGCTAACGCGCGACGGCGTCTTCACGCCGGACTACGCGTGGATCGCCGCGGAACGGGGAATGGCGCCCAGCACGCTGCGCCGTCGGTTCAAGGAGGCGACCGGCCTGTCCCTGCACGCCTACGTGCTCCAGGCCCGCCTGGCGCGGGCGCGGTCCTTGCTGGGTGAGACCGACCTGCCGCTGAAGGCGGTCGCCGAGCGGCTGGGCTACGACAACATCTACTTCTTCTCCCGGCAGTTCCGGCAGCAGATCGGCGTGACGCCCGGCGTCTACCGCCGGAGCCGCCAGACCTGAGTCCGGGTGACAGGAAGGGACCAGGAAGCCATCTTCCTGCACGCGGCGCGGGCGCACCCCGGCGCGCGCCGTATCCACCCGGACGCGTCCCGCGTTCTCTCGGTACCGGACCGGCCCAACGACCCGTGGCGGGCGGAACCGGTCGCGTCGTTCCGGCGCGGTGACATCCTGCTCTTCCGCGCCTGGTTCGACGACGCGTACAACGCCAAGGTGAAAAGCATCTATCAGGAGGCCGGCAGGCCGTAGGCTGTGGTGAAAAAGGACGCCATCATCGGCTGTCTGCTAGGGACGGCGGTCGGCGACGCGCTGGGCCTTCCGTGCGAGGGGCTCGGCAAGCGGCGCCAGCGGCGCCTGTTCCCGGACCTGTATACCTACCGCTTCGTCTTCGGCCGGGGCATGGTATCCGACGACACGGAGCACGCGTGCCTGGTGGCGCAGGCGCTCGCCGCCTCCGGCGGCGACGTGGCGGCGTTCGAGCGGCATCTCGCCCGCGGGCTCCGCTTCTGGCTGCTCGGGCTGCCCGCCGGGGTCGGTAAGGCGACCTTAACAGCCACGCTCCGGCTCTGGTTCGGATACGGCCCCGGGCGGAGCGGTGTCTTCTCGGCCGGGAACGGGCCCGCCATGCGGAGCGCCCTGCTCGGCGTCTGCTGGGGCGAGGACGCCGCGCGCCTACGCGCCTTCGTGCGGGCTTCGACCCGCATCACGCACACCGACCCGAAGGCCGAACACGGCGCGCTTGCCGTGGCGCTCGCCGCGGCCCATGCCTCCGCCGCCGGGGCCGTGTCGCCCGGCGCGTTCTGCGACGCCCTGCGCCACGCCCTCGGCGCGGAAGCGGACGAACTGCTGAGGCGTATCGAGGAGGCGATGGAGAGCGCGGTCGCCGGGCATACGACGGAAGCCTTTGCCGAATCGCTGGGGCTCGGCCGCGGCGTCACCGGTTACGTCTATCACACCGTCCCCGTGGCGCTCCACGCGTGGTTCCGGCACCCGACGGATTTTCGGGCCGCGGTCTCGGGCGTCATCCGCTGCGGCGGCGACACCGACACGACCGCCGCGATCGTCGGCGGCATCGTCGGGGCCGGGGTCGGGAAGACGGGCATCCCCCGCGAGTGGCGGGACGGTCTGGCCGAGTGGCCGCGCGACGTGGCCTGGATGGAACGGCTGGGGACGCGGCTGGCGAGGGTCGTGGAACAGGGAACCCCGCTTCCTCCCCTTCCCCTACCGGCGCCGGCGCTTGCGCTCAGGAACCTGTTCTTTTTGATCGTGGTACTCTATCATGGGTTCCGCCGGCTGCTGCCGCCGTACTGAAAGGAGGGCCCGTCGATGATCTCTGACAGACCGGCGAGGCCGATCCCTCCGCCCATCCAGCGCGAACGCTGGGTCTGCTTCCACTGCCGCAAGATGCTCCGCCCGTACCTGGCGCACGGCCCCGAGGCGGACGCCCGCAGGGCCGCGCACGCCGTTCCGCCCTCCTGTCCCGACTGCCACACCCCGATGCGCCGCATCGGGCGTTACTTCAAGGCGCCCCGGCGTGCCGACGTGAAGCAGTGGGAGAAGGTGCGCCTCCTGCTCGCGCACGGCATCGATTTCAACGGCTATCAGGGGCGTCCGCCCGCGCGGCTCAGCGAGGTGGCGGACTTCCTCGAACGGCGGGCACCGCGTTCCGAAGGGGAGCGACTGCTCAAGGCCATCGCGCGCAAAAACGCGGCGCGACCGCGGCGGAAGCCACGGTAACACCCATGCGAACCGCCGGGGCCTACCTCCACATACCGTTCTGCGTGAAGAAGTGTGGCTACTGCGACTTCAACGCCTATTCCGGCTATAAGACGGAGACGCGATCGCGCTACGTCGATGCGCTCTGCCGCGAGATCGTGGCGCGCGCCGAGCCGTCGGCGCGCGTGCCGACCGTCTTCTTCGGCGGCGGCACCCCCACGGTGCTGCCCGCGAGCGATCTGGTGCGCGTCCTGGAAACGGTTAAAGCGTCGTTTGCCGTCGACGCCGACGCCGAGGTCACCGTCGAGGCGAACCCGGGGGACGCCACGCCGGAATACCTCGCCGCACTGCGCGCGGGGGGGGTCGACCGGCTGTCGTTCGGCGTGCAGACCTTCGACGACCGGCTCCTGAAAAGCATCGACCGCATCCACTCCGGCGAGGACGCGCGCAGCGCCGTTGCGATGGCGAAAGCGGCCGGGTTCGACAACCTCAGCATCGACCTGATGTTCGCGCTCCCCCGTCAGACGCTGGCCGACTGGGACCGCTCGCTCGACGCCGCGTTCACCCTCGACGTCCCGCACCTGTCGATGTACGCCCTGATCGTCGAAGAGAACACGCCCTTTTTCGCGCGCCGCGAGCGGGGGAAGCTGCCGCCGCTGCCGTCCGAGAAGACCGAGGCGGCGATGTTCGCGCGGGCCATCGAGCGGGCGGCGCAGGAAGGCTACCGGCGCTACGAGGTCAGCAACTACGCGCGGCCCGGCTTCGAATCGCGCCACAACCGGATCTACTGGCGCAACGAGGAGTATTTCGGCTTCGGCGCGGGCGCGGCCTCGTATCTCGACGGCGCGCGTACGGCCAACGAGCGGCACCCCGTCCGGTACGCGGAGACGGTGGCGGCGCGGGGGACGGCAACGGTATCCCGGGAGCGCCTGGAGCCGCGCGAAGCGATGGGCGAGACGATGATGATGGGATTGCGGATGGCTGACGGCGTGGACCTCGACGCCTTCGCCCGCCGCTTCGGCGCGCGCGCGGAAACGGTTTACGGGGACGAGATCGAGTTTCTGACACGCAGCGGCGTGGTCGAGATCGAGGAGGGGCGCCTGCGCCTGACCGAGCGGGGCCTGTTCGTCGGTAACGAGGTCATGCTGGCGTTCCTGGCATAGGCGCACGGGCCGGCACGGCGCCCGTCTACGACCGTCGGCGCCCTTCCTTCTTGACGTTGCTGCCGGAATAGTAGTCGCGCTGGCGGAGCACGGCGCCCGACGCCGGGTCGGTGACCGTCAGGCGCACCAGCACGTAGGTCTCGGCCTTGCCCTCGGCGCGGTCCTTGGGCGAGCCCCCCTCCTGCGTCGTCGGCGTCAGCGTCGCCAGGAGCGCGCGGGCCTCCCCCTTCACGTCGGTCCCGAACGGGACCGCCCGCGCCGAAAAACCGCGTTTCTCCAGACGCTCGTTGAGGCGCTTCACCACCTCGGTCTGAAGCTCCCGCGTGGCATCCGTGCTGAGCGCCCCCCGGGAAACGCGCACGAACCCTTCGGCGTCCACCGCGATCAGCGCCGTCTCGTACGTCCCCTTTTTGAGCAGCGGCGGGTCCGGACGCGTGTTTCTGGTCGCGTCCTGGTCCGCCGGGGAGACCAGGAGTTGGTACAGCGTCTCCTCGGTGATGCGGATGGCGTCCCCGAAGGTCGTCGGCGGCGCGTTACCCCCGCAGCCCGCGGCCAGCAGGGCACAGGTGGCGATTGCCCCCAGGAGAAAACATCGTCGGTTCATCACAGGTATTCTACCCGCCCGCGGCCAGCGTCGCCACACGAACCGATGCCGCCCCGGCCTCTTTCAGCGCACGGGCACAGGCCGAAACGGTGGAGCCGGTGGTGAACACGTCGTCGATGAGCAGCACGCGGCGGCCCGCCAGTTCTGAGGCGCCGGGAACGGTGAAGGCGTCGGCGAGGTTGCTGCGGCGGGCTTCGGGTGCCAGGCCGACCTGCGGAGGCGTCTTGCGGGTCCGCACGAGGAGGCCCGGCCGGAGCGGCACGCCCAGCATCTCGGCCACGGGCGCGGCGAGGACGTTCGCCTGGTTGAACCCGCGCCGGCGCTCGCGCGAGGCGTGGATGGGCACGGGGATCACCAGGTCCGGCGGAGGCGGCGACAGCAGGGCGTCCGCCACCAGCCGGTTCGCCAGGTACGCGCCGAGCGGCTCCCCGAGCGATTCCATACGGCCGTACTTGAAGCGGTGTATCGCGTGGCGGAGCGCGCCTTCGTAGATGGCGGCGCCGCGCGCCGTGTCGAACCCCCAGCCGCCCGCCTCGGGCGCGCCGGCGCAGTGGCGGCAGGGGGCGTCGCCCTCCACCGGCCTCCCGCACACCGCGCAGACGGGTTCCGGGATCGGCGCGAAGTGGGCAGTGCAGTCTTCACAAAGGGGCGGGCGGGCGTGACGCTCGCACACCAGGCAGTGCGGCGGATAGACGAGGTCGAGCACGCCGTCCCAGGCCAGCTTCGCCTGCTTCCGCAGACCTGCGGAGACCGCGGTCCCGGCGGTGCCGCTTCCCTTGAAATCCATGCGCTTCACCCGCTGAAGTTACGAGGCCGGATCGCCATAATCAAACGTACCGGGACATCGGATCGGTCCCGGCCCGGCCGGAGGGGAGTTTCTCGTGAACGAAAGAACCCAGAAGATCGCGCCCGAAAGTTATGTGCTCGCCGCGGTCTGCCTGCTCGACCTTCTGACAACGCTCTTCTGGGTATCGTACCGCGACGCCGTGGAAGGCAACCCGCTCATGGCGTTTTACCTGCACCACGGCGGGACGCCCGCCTTCATCGCGGTCAAGGTGGCGCTGTGCGCCCTGCCGCTGTTCATCACCGAGTGGGCGCGCCGGACGCGCCCGCAGTTCGTGCGCTCGATGCTGCGCTTCGGCATCGTCGCGTATCTGGCCCTGTACG
The DNA here is from genome assembly GCA_902805585.1 of uncultured Armatimonadota bacterium. GTDB lineage: Bacteria > Armatimonadota > Armatimonadia > Armatimonadales > Armatimonadaceae > CADCTO01. The sequence continues at coordinate 8,972 of CADCTO010000262.1, forward strand.
GAGCCGGCGTGGCGCAGCTCAACTGGGAGCCGCTGGCGCATCGGGCTGCCCCGGGCGGGCCTTCGGTAACGCCGGAAGGGGTGTCGGTAGCCGTCACCTCTACGGCGCGGTAAGCGGCGGCCCGACCGCCAGCGTTCCGGCCGCGGAATACGAGCGCCCCCCGATGCGCACGTCGGCGCGGACCTGGTATTCGCCGGGCAGGGCCGTCGCGGGCACGACGACCTTGTAGCGGAGCGGCTGGATGTCCCCTTCGAACGACAGGTTCACGTCCCGCTCCCCGTCCCCCTGCTGCACGGTCCAGCCCTGGGGCAGTTCGAGATTCACCTGACCCCGGGCGCGGAATTTGCTCCGGCTCTGGACCGCGACGACCACCGTGCGCGTGTCGGTCGCCCCGGAAGGCACCGGGTTGTCGTCGAGGGTCACCACCACGGAGTACGGGTTGATGCGGTCGAAGGCGGCCAGGCCCGCGACGGCGGAGCCGTCTTCCCGCTCGATACCGCCCGTGATGACGAACGAGCCCAGCCCCGCCGCGCCGGAGACCGTCGATTGGAACTCGCGCTTGACGGTCTGGCCGGGCTTGATCGCCACCCCGGTGAAGGTCGAGGCGTCGAGCAGCGACAGCGCGTTCTGCGATCCGCGCAGGAACAGGCGCGCGACCTCGATCGGGGCCGAGGTGTTGTTCCTCACCTCCAGGATCGCGCGCACCCGGTCGCCGGGCACGACCTCTTTGGGCAGCGCTTCCACCGAGATGGAAAGGCCTTCCGCCCGCGCCGGCACCATGTCCGTCAGGGTCAGGTCCAGCAGGGGACGCGGCAGGTACATCGTCCGCTCGTCCGTCAGTCCCGCCGCGCCGAAGTCGACGCGGAGGCCGAACTTCGTGCCCGGCCTCCGCGAAAGGCCGATCATCTCCGTCCGGGGCAGCGCGATCATGGTCACCTGCGCCCCGGCCGGCGTCCGCCCGACCACGACGTTCATTTCCGAGGCCGGGATGGGCGAATCCGCCCACACCGGCCGGTCCGGGTTCTGCACCACGTCCCAGCGCTGCGCCGAGATGCGCGGCAGGTCGCCGTCCCGGAGCGGCGGCGCGACCACCAGCGACACGTTGTCCGCGCCGCGGAACCACCCGTCGCCCCGCGCGTCCACGTCCACGCGCACGTCGCCCGGCGTGTTCGATTCGGCCGCGACGTACAGGAAATCGGCGTCCCAGTTGAAGTAGACCGCGCGGCGGTCGCTGCCCTGGCCCACCTGGTACAGCAGGTCCCAGCGGCCGTCCAGCCCGATCGACGGGTCCAGGGGGACCGTCCGCTTGATCCGCTCCCGCTCGTAGACGAAACCACGCTCGTCGGCGGGGTTCCCGTAGGTCACCGGCGCCGGCATCGGCGTGACGGGGGCCGCGGGGACCGGGGCCGCCGGCAGCGTCTCCCCCATACCTGAGAAGTCGGGGGGGTTCGGCAACGTTTCCGTCGTCTCATCCGCGCCTGCCGATACCACGGGTAGTAGAACCGCACCAAGCGCACACAGGATATGGGGTATTTTCATAGTGGCTCATTGTAGCACGCGGCACATGGGGAGTCAAGAGGCGTGGCGCAGAAGCGGCAGGGAGGCGACGGGCCGCCGGCGTGGCCCCGCGCCGCAGGAAAGTGCGCCGTCACCGTAGAAACAGGCAGGTGAACGTATTGGAGAGCGAAAACCATGTCCGACACGCGGAACGACCCCCTGCAGTCCTATAAAGAGGCCTCCCTGCCGCTGCCTTCGACCTACCGCCGGTGGCATCTGTACGGCGCGGGTCTGGAGAACGTCGGCGGCGACGGCGGCAAGCCGGAGCCGGTCGCGCTGCCCGAGCCGGGCCCGGACGAGATCCTGGTGCGCCACGACGCCTGCGGCATCTGCTTTTCCGACATCAAGATCATCACCCTGGGCGACCAGCACCCCCGGCTGGTCGGGCGCGACCTGAAGCGGGAGCCGGTCGTCATGGGCCACGAGGTCGCGCTGACCGTGGTGTCGGCCGGAGAGAACCACCGGGACGAATTCAAACCGGGCCAGCGCTACATTGTGCAGGCCGACGTGTACTACCACGGCGCGAACCTCGCCTACGGCTACGCGCTGCCCGGCGGCATGAGCCAGTACGGGCTGGTCGGGCCGGAAGTCCTGCGCGGGGACGAGGGCTGCTACCTCCTCCCCATCCGGGACACGACGGGCTACGCCGAGGCCGCCCTGGTCGAGCCCTGGGCCTGCGTCGAGGCGGCCTACCGCTGGGAGCACCGCCGCGCGCCCCTTCCGGGCGGCGAGGCGCTCGTGGTCGGCGCCCCGGAGGCGGCCGCGGTCGAGGAGGCCCTGGAAGGCTCGGTCGTCAACCTGTGGGACGGCGAGGGCGAGGTGCCCGAGCCCGCGGCCGGCCCGAGCTACGACGACATCGTCTTCGTCGGCACGCCCGCGCCGGAGGTCTTCGAGGCCGCCTGCGCACGCCTCGCCAAGGACGGCATCGCCTGCCTGCTGCTGGACGCCCCCCTGGCGCGCCCGGTGTCGGTGGACGTGGGACGCGTCCACTACGACGGACACCGGTACGTCGGCGGCACGACCGGCGACGTGCGCGCCGCCTACGCCGCGAACCTGCGCAGCGAGGTCAAGGGCGGCGGGACCGCGTGGTTCCTGGGCGCGGCCGGGCCGATGGGCCAGATGCACGTCCAGCGCGCTCTCCAGCGCCCCCAGCCGCCGGCCCGCCTCGTCGGCACGGACCGCGACAACGCGCGGCTCGAATCGCTGCGGTCCCGGTTCGCTCGGCTGGCCGAGCAGCGCGGCGTCGAGCTGATCCTGTTCAACCCGGACGAACCGGGCGCACCCGCTCCGGAAACGCTCGCCCCCGGCGGCTTCGACGACATCGTGATCATGGTCCCGGCCGCCGCGCTCATCGAACAGGCGATGCCGCACCTGGCGCCGGGCGGGGTGCTCAACATCTTCGCCGGCGTCGCCCGCGGCACGATGGCGACGCTGGACCTGTCGGGGGTCGCGCACCGCGACGTCCGCATCGTCGGCACCAGCGGTTCGTCCATCGCGGACCTCGCGCACACGCTCGAAGCGCTGGAGACCGAGACGCTGGACACCGGCGCGTCCCTGGCGGCCATCGGGGGCCTGAACGCGTTCCGGGACGGACTCGACGCCGTGAAAAGCGGCCGGTTCCCCGGCAAGACGGTGATCTTCCCGCAGGTCGAGGATCTGCCATTGACGGCACTCGCGGACTTGAAGTCCGTGCGCCCGCGGGTCTACGAAAAGCTGCGCGACGGCCAGTTCTGGACCGCCGAAGCCGAGGAAGAGCTGCTGCGCGAGGGCATGGAGGCCGGGGCCCCCTCACGCCGGGGCGGCTCGGCGAGCACAACAAAGAGCTATGAACCGATTACAAGACAGGGTTGCTATCGTTACCGGGGCGGCGCAGGGGCTGGGCGAGGCGCTGGCGCGGCGGCTCGCCGTCGAAGGCTGCCACGTGCTGCTCGCGGACGTGAACGGCGAAAAGGCGGAGCAGGCGGCGGCCGGCATCGCGGCGGACACGGCCCGCGGCGCCGCCGGCATCCGGGCCGACGTCACCGACCCGGATTCCTGCCGCGCGATGGTCGACCAGGCGCTCAGCCGCTGGGGCAGGCTCGACATCCTGGTCGCCAACGCCGGCATCCTGAAGGCGGGGGACATCAGTGAGTTCGACCCGGCGGACTGGAAGCGCGTGATCGACGTCAACCTGTACGGCTACTTCCTGTGCGCGCAGGCGGCGGCACGGGCCATGGTGGAGCGCAAAAGCGGCTGCATCGTGCAGATCAACTCCAAGTCGGGTAAAAAGGGTTCGTTCCGCAACTCGGCGTACGCCGCGTCGAAGTTCGGCGGCATCGGCCTGACCCAGAGCATCGCCCTCGACCTCGCGCCGCACAACGTCCGCGTCAACGCGGTCTGCCCCGGCAACCTTTTGGACGGCACGCTCTGGCAGGACTCGCTGTTCGAGCAGTACGCCCGGACGCAGGGGCTGACGGTCGATCAGGTGCGCGCCAAGTACGAGAGCCAGGTCCCGCTCGGGCGCGGCGCCACGTACGAGGATGTCGCCAACGTCGTCGTGTTCCTCTGCTCCGACGAGTCCTCCTACATGACCGGCCAGGCGATCAACGTGACGGGCGGCCAGGAGATGCGGTGATCGCGAACAGCCCGACGACGGTGCGTGCCGCCCGTTCCGGCGACGCCGATGCAATCCGCTCTATCTACAACGAGGCGGTGGCGAACACCACGGCGACGATGGATACGGAGCCGCGGACTCCGGCGCAGCAGGCGGCCTGGATGGCCGCACACGACGGCAGCCGGTTCCCCGCCCTGGTCGCCGTGGACACGCACGGGGCGGTCGTGGGTTACGCGTCGCTGTCCGCGTACAACCCGAAGCCGGGCTACCGCACGACGGCGGAAACGTCGATCTACGTGCACTGCGACCGGCGGGGGCGCGGCGTCGGGGGCGCGCTCCTGGAGGCGCTGGTCGGCGAGGCGGAGCGGCACGGTTTTTGCTCGCTGGTGGCACTGATCACGGCCGACAACGCGGTCTCGCTGCGACTGCACGAGCGGCAGGGATTCGTGACCATCGGTACGCTGGCGCGCGTGGCCCGCAAATTCGACCGGTGGATCGACGTCACGGTCTTGCAGAAGCAGCTCAACGAGCATGGATGACGACGACGCTCCCGCGCCGGACGCGTTCGACGCCGTATACGAACACGTGCGCGGCATCCCGACCGGCATGGTGGCTTCCTACGGCGATGTGGGCGCGGCCGTCGGCGTGACGGCGCGCACGGTCGGCTGGGCGATGCGCTACACGCCGGAAGGGGTCCCGTGGCAGCGCGTCGTCGGTTCCGACGGCTACCTGCGGATCGCGAAGCGCTCGCCCCACCTGAAAGCGCTCCAGCGATCGCTCCTGGAAGCGGAAGGCGTCACCTTTGACGAGAACGGCCGCGTGAACCGGAAGCACTTCCGCTCCGGGTAGGAGTTCTGTTGGCAGTCGAACCGAAGCGGGCCGCTTCCACGGCGGCCAGGGTTCCGACCCGTCCCGGGCCCGTTTCGGGCGGCGTCAGGTGGACTTCCAACCGGGTCGTGACGGTGATCACCCCGGCTAGTCCCAGCGTCTCCAAACAGCTCAACGCCAGGGCGCGCAACTCCCCCAGCAGCAGCGCCGCCCGCCGCCCCCGCAGCGCCTCCTGGGCGGAGGTGTCCGGCTCCTTCCCGCCGGCCGCCAGCAGCCCCACGGAAAGTGACAGCCCGTGCGGCCCCGCGTCGATCTCGGTCGTCGTCCATACCGGCGTCGGCAGGGGCGGGGTCCCTTCGTCGAACCGGCGGCACAACGCCTCGTCGAACCCAGCCTCCAGACGCTCCAGCACCAGCGCGCGCAGGGCGTCGTCCCAGGGCCGCGCCTGTCCCGTCCGCTCGCGCTCACGGAGCGCCCAGGAAGCCAGCGCCGCGGGCGCATCGGGGCGCGCGTCATCGGCGGCGAAACGGAAACGGAAATGCGCGTGGCAGGCGGCGGCGGCGGCGGCGGCGGTATGGCTGCTGGCACGGCTGTCTTCCATGCGCCACCATTCGCCGGTTTCGGATGCGATACCTGCCGGCAGGAGGTGGCGCTTCCGCCATCGAACAAGCGGGCATACTGGGCGGAGACGAGCATCCGCGGTGCGGCCGCGCGCCGGTTTACCAGGGAACAGGCAGACTCATGAACGCAGATCAAGCAAAACGTTTCATCCGGCACGGGGCCCCTGTGCTCGTCGCGCTCGCCGCGTGGCTGATAGCCGCACCGTGCCGTGCGGCGCGCACCGTGAAGGTCGCCACGTATCCCGAACTGCGGGCGGCTTGCCAGAGCGCCCGGCCCGGCGACACCATCGTCCTCGCGCCGGGCGTCTACACGATCACCGGGGCATCGCGGATCGCGATCTCGAACCGGCCGGGTCCCGTGCTGGTCAAAGGCGCCACGGGCGATCCGGCGGACGTGATCGTGGAAGGGCAGGGACAGGACAGCGAGGCCGTGCAGATGGTCTTCGACCTCGACGACTCGCCTCGCTGGACGTTCGAGGCGCTGACCACCCGCAACTCCTTCTACCACGGGTTCAAGTTCAACGGCGGCTCGACCGACTGCGTCCTGCGCCGCGTCGTGATGCGCGACCACGGCGAATCGGGCGTCAAGGGGACGAGCGACCCGGCGGCGGGCAGGTACCCGGACCGTCTGCGGGTCGAGCGGTGCGACATCGGCTTCACGACAGAGCGGGGCGGCACGCGCTCCGTGGTGGAGGGCATCGACGGCGTCGGGGTCAAGGGATGGGTGATCCGCGACAGTCGGTTCGTGAACGTGCTGCACAACGGCGGCACGGCGTACGCCGTGTTCACCAAGGGCAACTCCTCGGATACGGTGATCGAGAACAACCGGTTCGAGAACTGCTTTATCGGCGCCTCGTTCGGCGGCGGCGGCACCGGGGCACCGTATTTCCGGGATAACGACCGGGAGTACGAACACCGCGGCGGCGTCATCCGCAACAACGTCTTCGTGCGCTGCCGGGACGCGGCCGTGTATGTGAACAAAGGGAAGGACTGCAAGGTCTACCACAACACGCTCTTCGAGTGCGTGCTGACGATCCAGATCCGCTACCCCCAGTCGTCCGGCTGGGTGCGCAACAACCTGGTCCGACCGGCCCCGACGAACGCGGGAGAGCCCGCCGTTCGCCTGCGCGACGGCGCGACCCTCCTGGCCAACGAAGCCAACCGGCTCACCGCCGACGGCGCCGATTTCGTGAACCCGGCCGGCAAGGACGCTCAGATCGACGTCCACCTGCGCCCGGGTTCGCCGGCCATCGACACCGGCACAAACGTCGTCGCTCCGGACGCGCCGGTGGACTTCGACGGGAAGCCCCGCCCGGCCGGCAAAGGGTTCGATGTCGGCGCGTACGAATGGGACCCGAAGCCTCGCGAAGGGAACGCCTCCGGCATCCGGGTGTCTTCCCGCATGCCCAGGGGCTCCAGGCGCGGAGCCGCCGTGCAACCACGGAGGCCGGCGGGGGTCTGATAGAGGAGAAACGCGCCGGCTTTGCCGGGCAGCGCCGTGTGCCACTGCCACCTGCCGACGGGTGGCCCGGCGGCAGGATTCCGGCCGGGCTGCGGCGAACAAGCAAGCGAGCGGGCAGAGAGGCGGACCCGCGCGCGTCGTAGTCAGTCCTACCAACGGAGCGTGACGATGCGGTACGAAACCTCGGTCGGGTTTTCGGGCGATCCCGCCAGGGCGCTCGATGTGGCCGTCGTCCCGTTGACGACGCTGGGGTTCCGGATCGATGCGCGAACCGAGAGCGAGTTGTCGTGCACGGGCCCGGGGATGCACAGCACGCGCCAGAGCCCCCTCCTGGGTGCCTCGCGTATCCACCTCCGCGGCGCCCCGGGCGCCCTGTCCGTGGAAGCCGAGTTAGGAGGGGTCGAGCGGATGGCCGGGTTTATCAAACGCTTCCCGATAGGACTCACCGTGTTCCTGACCCTCGCACTGAGCGGCGTGTTCTGGGTCACGCTCGGCCCCGGCGCGTGGATGGGAGCGGTCGGAGCGGCGGCGGCCGCGAACGCGCTCGTCTGGGTGATCCTGGCCCCCCTGATGTCGCGGCGGCTGAAGGAGCGCACCTGTGCGGCCCTCGACACGCTGCTGAACAACATGGTCATGTCCGCGGGTTATGCAAACCGCGACCGTCCGGTGCTGTCATCCGTTCGGTCCGGAACCGCTGGCAGGTAACCCGGGTTCCGATAGATCGTCCAATGCACCCACGCCCGGAGACATTGATCCGCGAACTCGGCCTCGCTCCGCACCCGGAAGGCGGGTTTTACCGGGAGGTGTTCCGCTCGCCCGGTCAGGTGGTCCCGCAGGACGGGCGGGGCGCGCGGGCGGCGCTGACGACCATCTACTTCCTGCTGCCCGGCGGCGCGCACAGCCGCTGGCACCGGGTCGCGTCGGACGAGGCGTGGCACTTTTACGAAGGGGACCCACTGGAGCTACTGTTGCTGCCGCCGGACCTGGGCGCGCTCACACGGCACGAACTGGGGCCGGCGGCAGCGGCGGGTCGCGCGCCGGTCCTTACCGTGCCGGCGGGCTGGTGGCAGGCGGCGCGCCCGCTCGGGGAATACGCGCTCGTCGGCTGTTCGGTGGGACCGGGATTCGATTTCGCGGATTTCTCCCTGCTGGCCGACGACCATGCGCTGGTGAGCCGACTGGTCGAGCGCGCGCCGGACGTGGCACGCTTGCTGTAATGGGGGTAGCGGGTTCGCACCGCGGCCCGTGGGGCGTGCACGGTCGCCCCGCATGACACGTTTCGGGTCGCGGCATCGTTTATTATTACAGGGGCCCGCTTCTTCGGAGGAAGGGGCGGGACGTTCGCGGACACATCAACAAGGAGCATTACGATGGGAAGGCTTACGGCGGTCGTGGGAGCGCTGGTGGTGGGATTGATCGGCGCCGGTGAGGCGCAGGCGCTACCCCGGAATTCCGGCATGGACGTGACGATGCGCGGTCGGGGGCAGTTGACGATCGACGACCGGGACGAGGACGTGCGGCGCGTGAGCGTCCGGCTCGACCGGGACGGGGACGCGATGATCCGCGCCTTCACGGACCGCGGCCTGCCGATCAACTTCGCAGGGACGTGGTCCGGCGGCCGTGGCGACGACGTACGTCTGGACGTCCGCGGTGGGTTCGGGAACTCCGGCATGAGCGGGCGCGGCTCGCTCAACCTGCGGCGGCAGGGCGGCGGCTTCGACCGGATCGATCTGAGCGGGACCCGCAACGGGCGGCGCTTCTCGCTGCGCTTCACCGGGGATAGCCGCGAAGGCGGCGAAGAAGACAAGCCCTTCCCGACCCGGCCGGGGCGCGGCGACAACGACTGGCCGTTCCCGTCCAGACCGGGCAGGGGAGAGTACGGCGACTTCCGCGGCCTGTCGGAGACGTCGGACGGGACCGGCCGTCTGACCCTCCAGGGACGTCGGGAGGAGCGGCTGCGGCGCGCCACGGTCGAGCTGAAGCGCGACGGCGAGGCGGTCCTGCGGTTCTTCGACCGGAACGGCGACCGGCACACGTTTGACGGGCGCTGGTACGGGCGCCGCGGCGACGACATCGAAGTGCGCGTTTCGGGCGGGTTCGGCGACACGGACGCGACCCTCACCGGCATTGTGAACCTGCGGCGGGCCGGCGGCTTCGACCGCGTGGACCTCCGCGGCCGGGCCGGCGGGCGTGACCTCACCATCCGGTTCGACCGGGATTGAGCACGGACGGCGCCGGCCGTTTCCGACCCGCGGCGGCCGGCGCCGTCCTCGCGCTCATGGCGGGCGCCCCGCACACCGCTGCGCCCGCCACGAACGCGGCCGCCGTGCGGATCGGAGTGGGGGAATGGACGCCCGGCGCCCTCGCCGGGGCGCTGATCCCGGCCGAGCGGCTGAAGCCGCTCGGCGGCGCGCCGGGCGGCCCGCCGATCTGGAAAAGCAACAACCCGGAGGTCTTCCACGGGGACGGCTGGCTGATGCAGAACGCGCGCGCCGACGCCCAACGGGGCGGCGCGGACCGTCCGCTGAATGGGGCCTTCGACGTCTACCTGTTTCACATCAACAAGACGAGCGAGCCCGCGGGCGCGGGACGGACCAAGTACCTGCACGTGCTGGTCGTGAACCCGCAGCGCCGGAACGTGAGCCTCCGCGGCAAGGGCTCTCTGTACACCAACGTGGACTCGCCCATCGGGCCGGGCTCCGGCCCGAGCTACCTGGTGGCCCGCGACTGGCTGAACGGCACGTTCCGCACGGCGTTCGGGCCCGTCTCGCTCGCGCCGGGTCAGGCGTACGAAGTGACGCGTGCCACGCTCCGGGACCTGAACGTGGCGGACGGCCGTTTCGCGCTCCACTCCAGCGGCGGCGTGCACGTGTATACCGTGATCACCGGGTCAGGCGATCCGGCCGACGCCGTGCGCCTGTCCAAAGGCGGCCCGGCCCCGGGGCCGCTCGCCGCGGAGCACGCCAATGATTACGGGCGCGAGGCCGGCGTATACCGGCGCTCGGGCTGGTCCGGCACCACCGCGCTGGACGTGCCGGCCGCCCCGGCGCACCTCGGGCTGACGTTCAACTCCAGCGGCAAGTTCCGGTTCGGCGGGGCGTTCCTGCAGGACCAGACCGCCCCGGCCCGCATGGCGCTGCGGGGCGCCGCCTCGCGCACGTACGGCAACTACGGCCACAAGTTCGACGTCACGCTCTTTCTGCGCAACCCCGCGAGAGCGGCGCGGTCGGTCCGCCTCTCGTTCGGCTCCAACTACACCGGCACGGCCGTGGGCACCACCTGGAACGGCCCCGCCCGGCTCGACGGCGCGCCGATCCACCTGCACACGACGCCGGCCGCGCCGAGCCAGGCTCTCGCCACGTACCGCATCCCGCCCGGAGCGACCGTGCGCGCGCGCCTGACGCTCTTCGTCCCCGGCCTCATTACCAGCAACCAGCAATTGATCCTGGAGTCGATAGGGCCGCCCGCGAAAGCGCGTCAACCGAGCGGCCAGCCCGTCACGCCCCGAGCGGCATCCGGGCGAACCAGGATCACGTCGCCGGGGTCCGCGGGGTCCGTGACGCCGAGAACCAGGACTTCACTCTTGAAGCCGGCGATGCGCCGCGGCGGGAAGTTGAGGACGGCCAGAACGGTCGTGCCGATCAACGCCTCCGGGGTGTAGCGGCGCGTAAGCTGCGCGCTGGACTGCCGGACGCCGATGCCGTCTCCGAAGTCGATAAAGAGCTTGATGGCCGGCTTGCGCGCGCCCTCGAACGGCTCGGCGCGCACGACGACGCCCGCCCGCATGTCCAGGGCGAGGAAGGCGTCAACGGAAGTCTCGGGTTTGGGCTCAGGCATCAGGGGCGCCTTTCCCGGCCATCGCCTTCGCCAGATCCCAGCCGCTTTCCAGCGCGCCCTCCACCCGGGAGGCGCCGCACCAGTCCCCACACCAGCCCAGGTTCAGGTCCGGGTCCCAGTGGTGCGAGGCGGGAAAAACGGCAGTCGGCTGCGCGTACCGCCAGCGGTGCGCCTGGGAATCCCGCACGGCCACGGGCCCCACGACGTCGCGCAGCGCGGCCAGGAGTTTGGGCGCGACCGCCTCGGGCTCCTCCTCCAGGTGTTCGCGGCTCCAGTCCCCCTGCGCGTGGACGACGAGCGCCGGGGCCGCCCCCGGCGGGCGCTTGGTGTGGTCGCGCGACACCCAGGCGATGACCGGGTGCCGGACCTCCAGCGCGGGCCAGGCGGCGCCTTCCAGGTCCCGTTCCAGCAGCAGGAGGAGCGTCCACGCCGGGTCGATGGCGACGGCCTCCAGGGGCGCGACCGACGGCAGGAAGTCGCGCGCGAGCGGAACGATCTGGGCCGGGGGCATGTTGAGGACCAGGCGCGTCCCGGCGAACGCGCGCCCGTCCTCGCAGAGCGCCGTCCAGCACCCGCCCTCCCGCTTCAGGCCGGTCACGCGCGCCTGGACGTGCAGGTCCAGGCCCTCCGCGAAAGACTTCGGCAGCGCGCTCATGCCGCCCGGCGGCGCGAAGCGCGGGTGGCCCGGCGGGCGCTCGCGCACCGCGCCGCCCTCCCACAGCGGGAAGCCGTGCGCCCAGACGCGCAGCCAGCCGTCGCGGAGCCACTGCTCCGTCAGCGCGCGCAGCCGCTCGCCGCGGGCGGTGAAGAACTGGGCGCCGTGGTCCAGGCGGGCGTCCCGCCAGCGGCGC
>CADCTO010000263.1 GCA_902805585.1 uncultured Armatimonadota bacterium
CGATACCGTTGCCCAATCCCCGGAGGCTTTGGGATCGGCCATACTAGGGCATGCGTCGCAAGAAATCTCGGGACAAAGCACAAAAGGATCAACGACGACAACGACAAGGCTTTGGGGCGTTAGCCCGGCCTTAAGGATCACAAGAGCGTGAATCGACTTCCTCGTAAACCCGCAGCTTCCGGGCGCAGCCTCGTCGTTCTGCCGCTGATCCTCCTGGACCTCTGTCTGGCCACCGGTCTTGCGCCGGGCTCGAAGGCGGCGGCGCGGTCGTCGGCCCCGGCTCGACCTCCGGCACAGCAGTCCCCCGCTTATTCGTGGGGCAACGTCGCCATCGGCGGCGGCGGTTTCGTCTCGGGCATCGTCCCGTCCCGGACGCGGCCGGGGCTTGTCTACGCCCGCACCGACGTGGGCGGCGCCTACCGCTGGGAGGAAGCCCGAAAAACCTGGGTCCCGCTGCTGGACTGGGTCTCCGAGGACGAAGTGGGTTACATGGGGGTGGAGTCCATCGCTCTTGATCCCCAAAATGCGGACAACCTTTACCTGTTAGTGGGCACCGGCTACTTCAACGGCGGCAGGACGGCGGTCCTGCGCTCGCGCGACCGGGGCGCCACCTTCGCCGTCACGGAGGTGACGTCCCGGTTCAGGGCACACGGCAACGGCATGGGGCGCCAGACGGGTGAGCGGCTGGCCGTCGACCCGAACCACGGGAGCATCCTGTTCTGCGGAAGCCGGCAGAGCGGGCTGTTCAAGAGCACCGACGCCGGCGCCAATTGGCGCCGCGTCGATTCACTGGACGTCACCACGACGCCCAACGGCAACGGCATCGACCTCGTCGTCTTCGACCCGTCCACAAAGACTCCGGGGAAGGCGACCCGGACCTTGATCGTGGGGGTGTGCCGCACAGGCACGAACCTCTACCGGAGCGACGACGGCGGGCAGACCTTCGCGGCCATACCGGGGCCCCCGGCCGACCTCATGCCCCAGCGCGCGGCGCTGGCCGGCGACCGCAACCTGTATGTCACCTACGCCAACGGCGCCGGCCCGCACCCCGCGAACGGCGAGCCGATGGACCGGGGGCAGATCTGGAAGTACAACCTGGCCACGGGGGCCTGGGCCGATGTCACGCCCGCGGGCGTCACGCGCCCCTTCGGCGGCGTCAGCGTGGACCCGAAAAACCCGAAGCGCCTGATCGCCTCCACCGGTAACACGTGGTGGGCGCAGGGCAAAGCGTTCGGAGACCACTTTTTCCTGACGACGGACGGCGGCGCCTCCTGGACCGATGTGGTCGAACGGGGTTTTCAGGTCGACACCCGGGGCGTCGCCTGGCTGGACAGCGGCAACTCGATCCACTGGGCGGGCAGCATCGAATTCGATCCGTTCGACACGAAGCGGGTGCACGTCGTATCGGGCAACGGCATCTTCACCACGGACGACATCGGCGCCGCGCCCTGCGTGTGGAAGTTCAACGTGCGCGGCCTGGAAGAGACCGTGCCGCTCGATCTGGTCAGCATCCCCGGCGGCGGCCCCGTCCTGAGCGTGATCGGCGATTACGACGGCTTCCGCAGCACGGACGTCTCCCGTTACGCGCCCATCCACACGCCGCGCATGGGCACCACCAGCGGCCTGGCCTACGCGTACGCCCGGCCCGACAAGATAGTGCGCGTCGGCAAAGAGCTCTACTACTCCAACGACACCGGCCTCACCTGGACCAAGGTCGCCAGCGTCCGGGGTGCGCAGGGGACCGTCGCCTTGTCCGCCGACGGCCGGGTGCTCCTGCACACGCCGGAACGCTCCCCGGCCACCTACCGCTCGACCGACAACGGCACGACCTGGGGCGCGGCCGGCGGGCTGGACTTCGAAGCGGCCGTGGTGGCCGACGCGGTCGATCCCGACCGGTTCTACGCCTACAACCCGCGCAGCGGCGCCTTCCTGGCCAGCGCCGACGCGGCCGCCACCTTCGCCGCCACCGCCGCGTCGCTGCCCGCGGGCGGCTCCCGGCGCCTTACGCCGGTGCCGAAGTTCGCGGGCCACCTGTGGGCGGCGCTGGGGCCGCGCGGCCTGGCGCGTTCGACGGACGGCGGCCGCTCCTTCACCGGACTCGGCCGCGTCCGCGCCTGCGGGGCCGTGGGCGTGGGGAAAGCCGCGCCCGGCGCCGCCTACCCGACCCTCTTCATCTGGGGCAGCGTCGGCGCGGCGACCGGCCTCTTCCGCTCCACGGACCAGGGCGCCACCTGGGTCCGCCTCAACGACGACGCCCACGAATGGGGCGGCACCGGCAACGGGCGCTTCGTCATCGGCGACATGAACCACTTCGGGCGCGTGTACATGAGCACCGTCGGGCGCGGCATCGTCATGGGCGAGCCGGCCGGAGCGCAGGTCAAGCCGGCGGCGCAGCCAAAGCGGCCGTCCTGAGGTCAAGCGACCTCAAACACGGTACACGGACAGCGAGGATAGTCATCGGGGATCAGACGCACATGTCGATGTGGTGCACGGCGTGCTCGCCCCTGATGATCGGTTGCGGCGTGCGCAGCATGGATAACGAAACGGCCTCCCCGCTGACCAGCCGGGAAGTGCTGGCGGGCAGCGAGGTTTGGTGGTCGACCCCGCCCGCGCCCGCGCCTGCGTCTGCCCGGCGGCCTCCAGCGGGCCCTGGAGATCGTGGTCCCGGACGGGGCGTCGGTGTCCTCGCATCGCGGCGTCCCCCTCGACCCTCGCGCCCGTGGCTGGCTCCCCGCCTCCGGGCGACATCTTGCCATTCGGCATCGCTCAGGTCGCTGGGATCGCTTGGGTTCGTCATGCCTACCGTCTACAGAATGGGCTGCGTTTTCACACAAGCCTTAAGTGTTGCGGCCGGGCAACGGCTGGACGGCCCGGGCCGGGCACCCCGGAGGGAGCGGCCTCCCGGGTACAATGGGGGTATGGACGTCCGGAGACAACTCGCCTATGCGGACAAGGCCCGCCTTCTGCTGCGGGAGACGCTGGAGGCAAACCCGGAGGCGTTCGAGCGGCGGTTCGAGACGACGGGCCCGTACCACACGATCCGGGAACTGGTTGCCCACCTCGTCGGAGCGGAGCAGCGCTGGACCATCGGGCGCTTGTACGGCGAGCCGCGTCCGCCGCGCTACGAAGACGCCGCGGCGCAAACGCTGGCCGGCTTGTTCACCGATTGGGAGGATATCCGCGCCCGCACCCGGGCCTTCGCCTCCCGGGCGGATGCCGACACGCTGGCGCGCGTCATCCGGTTCGAGATGCCGCCGGGGGGGCAGACGGTGTCGCTGACACTGGAGGAGGTCTTGTTTAACATCTGCAACCACCAGAGCTGGCACCTGGGCCAGATCTCGATGGCCTTGCAGCAGATGGGGACGGACCCGCCCAACTTCGACTACGTGCTCCTGCGGCCCGCGCCGTAGAGCGACAAAGCAGGGGCACCGCTTGCCGCGCCCTCGCCTCACCCCCTCCCGATCCGCACGGTTAAGAATATGTGTGAAAGGTCGCCTTCCGACAGTGTTACGGCACCGGCAAGTGCCGTATCGACAGCGCCAACGAGCTTATGGGCCAGTCGAAAAGCCCTGCCGGAACGGGACTGCCGAACGCTCCAGGAGACTTTTCCCCACAGGCTCTAGAAACCCTCGTTTTTGGCGGCCTCGCGTCCTTCGTCGGCTTCCCCGATCCCGGACCCCTTCGCGCGTAGCGAGCAGGTTATCCCGCATGAAGTGGGGTGGGGGAAGACCGCCGGCCGGGTTATCGTGGCGGTATCTGGCGCAACCTCCCGCTGCCGCCGGGCCGCCCCGCCCCGGCAACGTCCGCTTCTTCCCGGAAGGCGGACCCGCCGGCTTGCCCCGTCGTTCAGGCCATATGAGAGACGAGTTCCGCGATCAGCTTCTGAGAACCGTAACGATCTGATCCGTCCGGGGACACGACGCCCGCGCCCGCAGCGGTAGCAAGAAACGTGGGTTTCCTGGCCGCGGCCGGGAGAGTCGGCATGACCTTCAGGGGACCACCAGATCGGAAGCGAGGGCCCCCTCGCTTCCGTTTGTCGCCCCCGATCCGCGTGGCACGGACGTCGTTTATCGTCCTGTCCTATCGCTGGTGTGAAGTGGCCTCTTACTATACAATAGCCAGTGGATCATGATTGATAGTGCTGCCGAGCAAAACGATCTAAACGGCAGCCCCGATGGCAGATCTACGATGGGATGATTTATGAGAAAAAACCTTAGCGCTTTTGGTCTGACCCTTCTGGCAGTGGCCGGCGGTGCGGCTTGCGCCCGAAACACGCCTGATGGACCTCGACCCCCCGTCTCGACCGCCGCTGTGCCGGCCGCCGCGGAACCGGGTGGGCCGCTCGAAACCCGGCCGCCGAACGCGCGGGAACAGAGACCGGCTTTCGCCGGGCAAACGCGCGCCCGCGGGGTGAAGTCCGATGTGGCTTTCGAGGTCACGGTTTTGGCGAGCGGTCTGGACCGGCCCTGGGCGGTCGAGCCGCTGCCGGACGGCGACTTTCTGGTCACGGAAAAACCGGGGCGGCTGCGCATCGTTTCGGCACGAGGCAAGGTCGGGCAGCCGATCGCCGGCTTATTGCCGGTCGGCTCTGGCGGCGTGTCTGCCGCCAGCGGGCGGGGTGGTCTGCCGCCGATCGCCGCACGCGGCCAAGGCGGACTCCTCGACGTGGCCTTGAGCCCCCGTTTCGCCAGAGACCGCACCATCTTCTGGAGCTTTTCGGAACAGCGGGAAGGCGGGAGCGGGACGAGCGTGGCGCGCGGTGTTTTAACCGCAGACCGGGCCAATCTCGAACAGGTCCGCGTCATTTTCCGGGCGCTGCCGACGTACAACAACGGCTTGCACTTCGGCTGCAGGCTGGCTTTCGGGCCTGACAACCTGCTCTACGTGACGCTCGGCGATCGCTTCGACCGACCGAACCGCCCGAAGGCCCAGCAGCTCGACACCCACCTGGGGAAGATCGTCCGCATCGATCCCGACGGCTCGGCGCCGGCCGATAACCCTTTCGCCGGACAAAGCGGCCCGGCGCCCCAGACATGGACTCTGGGGCACCGGAACATACAATCCGCGGCATTCGACGAGAGGGGACGGCTCTGGACGGTGGAACACGGCGCCAAAGGCGGCGACGAGCTGAACCTGATCGAGAAGGGCAAGAATTACGGTTGGCCGGTCGTCACGTACGGCCAGGAGTATTCCGGCGAGCCGTTTGCGGGCGCCGTGACTGCGCGCGAAGGTTACGAGCAGCCGGTCTATTACTGGGACCCGGTGATCGCTCCTTCGGGAGCGCAGTTCTACACGGGCGACGCTTTCCCCGGCTGGCGCGGCAGCCTGTTTATCGGCGGCCTGGCGTCGCAACGGCTGGTCAGGCTGGCCATCAAAGGCGACCGCGTGGCGGGGGAAGAACACCTGTTGACCGAACGGCGGCAGCGGATCCGTGACGTGCGTCAGGGCCCCGACGGATTGCTCTACGTCGTTACGGATCAGCCCAACGGCGAGCTCTGGCGCATCGCGCCGAAACGATAGCCGGTGGAACCAGGAGCGGGTCGCGCCGGGCCGGGTGCCGGCTGGCGCACCCGGCCCGGCGCGACGGGGCTGCGCTCGGAAGCGGCCGCGGAGGGGGGCGGCGCTGTGCCGGTGTTCGTAGGGATCTCCTGCCCTACTCACCCGTGACCCGCTTGCTTCCTGCCCGACGCGGAGGACCTGCGCCCGGCGGCCTTGCCCTGTACGGGGTCACGCGCCTGTGACCGGGGCCTCTTGTACGCAGCGAGACGCCCTTTTTTGCGGCGCCGGGTTGTGTGCGCCCGGTCCACCGGGTAAACAGGGTCCGACACGACATCACAGTCTCCCTTGCTGTCATTCAGCACGAAGGCCCGGGGCATCTGCCGCGGGCCTTTTTCTGTCCGCCCCGGCCTGTCCCGGCGGCACGGGCTCGCGGCGCTCCCGCGCCGTCACGCCCCGGCGCCGCCGACCGGGCGTTCACCGGACGCGCAGGCGCACGACCGGGCCGCCGAAGTCCTGGGCGACCTGGTGCTCCGTCTCGTAGTAGCCGCCCTCCCGCTTCTGGAGGATGAAGTTGTCGTAGAAGCGGGCGCCGGGGGTCATCGTCAGCAGGTAGAGCACCTGGAGGTGGCGCCTCTCGTCGTCCAGGAAGCGGACGCCCTCGACGCGGAGGGCCGCCGTCCTGCGGAACGCGCCCCCGACGGCGAAGCCCTCGCCCACGGCTTGGCGCAGCTGCTCCCGGACCCGGCGCTCCACGGACGAGCGGAAGAGGGGCGAGACGGCGCGGGGGTCGCGGCGGCCGCCGAAGGCCAGGACGAGGGAGGCCGCCACGATGCACCCGCCCAGGATGAGGGCGGCGAGGATCACGGAGCGGCCGAGGCCGGGGCTCTGCTGTGGCTGCATCGTCATCGGGGCGGCTCCCATCGGGGCGCAGGACACTGCGGCGCAACGCCGTCGCGACACAGTGTTCGACGCCGGGCGCCCGATACCTCCGACGACCGCCCGGCGCCGGTCCGCGGACTCCGTACCGCGCGCCCGCGCCCGCGCCGGGCGGCCTCCCCGCCCTGTACGGGCCTTGTGAGCAGCGAGAGAGGCTGTCCCGGCGGCAGCGCCGCCGTGTTATCAGAAACTCAACCCTTGTGGGAGGCTCTCCCGCACTTTTGGTGAAAAGAACGCTCCCTCGCTTCAAAGTCGAGGCAGCGTCTTTCAACAAGGCGACTCATCGTGCAACTCTAAGCCCGCTTTCCGCGTTACAACGGCGGTTTCGCCCCGTTTTCACCAAAAGTGCGGGAGAGCCTTTGAGATTTTGATTTCTGAGACGGGTTTTGAGACAGGCAGGCGCCAAGCGGGCGCTCATACGGTGAGGGGCTTTCCCTTCACGAAACGGCCGGTTTTGTGCCTCAAAAAAGGTCCGTTTTCTGATACAGAAGGAACCGGCGTTTCCTGAGACGCAAAAGGGCCGCGCTTTTGGCCCAGGCGGCCCGCCCTTGCCTCACGGTGCGGCGCGTGGCGGCGGGGCTGTTCAGGCGCGGGCGGTTCTGGTATACTGCCTCATCCTTAAGCGAGGAGGCTGCGGATGAACCAGCTTCAGCACCGTCCCAACGGCAGCGCCAGAGACAGCGCCAGAGACAGCGCCAGAACGGCGCGTCGACGCGCCGGGCGCTCCGCCTTCACCGTCATCGAGCTGCTCGTCGTGATCGCCATCATCTCGATCCTGTGCGCCATCCTGTTCCCGGTTTTTGCCAAGGCGCGCCAGAAGGCGCGCCAGGCGTCCTGTTCCAGCAACCTCAGGCAGCTCGGGCTGGCCATGTCGGCGTACGCCTCCGACTACGACGGCACCCTCCCGATCGAATGGGGCGGGCCGCAGGCGCCGATCCGGGTCAGCGCCTACAGCACCGTGGTCCCGTCCACCTACTGGGGGCCGCACTCGCCCTGGGACGGGGTGGTGGTCAACGGCATGCTGCACCCCTACACCAGAAACAACGAGCTCTACCACTGCCCCGGCGCGCCCAAGGCCGTGGTGCCCGGGCGGGTGGCCGTCTCGTACCTGTACAACCGCCTGGCCACGGGGCGGCCGCTGTCCCGGTTCGCGGGCGTCAGCCACACCGTGCTCCTGTGCGACGGCAACGTGCGCAAGAGGAACATCGGCTACGAGCTGGGCCCGCCGAACCCGGGTATCCCGATCGACGACGGCGACAGCAACCTGTGCCTCGAGCCGGCGAACCTGGACGCCTCCAGCCCGGCGGGCGACGCGCCCTGGCGCCACGCCGGGGGCGGCAACTTCCTGCTGGCCGACGGGCACGTCCGCTGGTTCCACGTCGACCGGCCCGACCCGCGACGGGCGCCGCAGCGGCCGCCGGTCTACTTCCCGAACAAGGACGTCACCACCGAGTCGCACAAGTCCGAGGCGCCCCACGCCCCGGAGCCCGGCGGGAACATGGGCCGCTACGCCGCCACCTTCCACATCAACTGACGGGGGGCGTTCGTCCGGGCCCGCGAGCGTGCTTGGTGCGCTCGCGGGCCCGTCTCTTTTAAGGCACCATTTGTGAGGCGGGGCTCGCCCGGCCCTGCCGCGCCCTCGCCCGTCTCATTATGGTCCGATTTTTGAGGCGACTG
>CADCTO010000264.1 GCA_902805585.1 uncultured Armatimonadota bacterium
AGCTTCCCTACTCGATGCTCAACAGCAGCGCCGGCCCGGACAACGCCGGGCTGACCGTCGTGATGTACCTGTACGACCGCGGGTTCGTGACGGGCGACCTGGGACTCGCTTCCGCCGTCGGGTGGACGCTGGCGCTTGGGGTGCTGGTCATCAGTCTGATCCAGATGCGCGTGACCGGCACGCTGAAGGGGGCCAACGAATGAGACCCGGCTTCTTCACCCTCAGCGTGCGCGGGATCATCTACCTGCTGCTCGGGCTGGCTGCCGTGTTCGCCATCGTGCCTCTGGTGTGGCTCGTGGCCGCGTCCACCAAGGGACCGGACGACCTGTTCTCCTACACCTTCTTCGCGCCCCGCGCCACGACGCAGAACTTCGTCGACCTGTTCACGACCGTGCCGTTCGGGCGCTACATCGTCAACAGCGTCTTCCTGGCGAGCACGACAGTCATCGTCCAGTTGTTCTTCTCGTCGCTGGCGGGGTTCGCGCTCGCCAAGTACGACTTCCCCGGCAAGAAGGCGATCATGATCGTGATGCTCTCGACCATGATGATCCCCGGGCAGGTGGTCATGGCCCCGCTCTACGAGCAGGTGTACCGGCTGGGTCTCGTCGATACGTACCCGGGCCTCATCATCCCCGGCGCGGTCAGCGTGTTCGGCATCTTTCTGTTCCGCCAGTCGATCCTGCAGGTGCCGGACGAGCTGATCCACGCGGCGCGCATCGACGGCTGCTCCGAGTTCCGCATCTACCGCGACATCGTGATGCCGGTCTCGCGCCCGATGATCGGCGCGTTCTGTCTGATCGGCTTCATGGGGGCGTGGAACAGCTTCCTGTGGCCGCAGATCCTGCTCCACAGCAGCCAGCGCTTCACCCTCCCCATCGGCCTGAACCAGATGATCGGCCTGTACACCCAGCAGTACGGGATGCTGATGGCCGGGACGCTGCTCTCGGTCCTGCCGGTCATCGTGCTGTTCCTGGTGTTGCAGAAGGAGTTCGTCGCGGGCCTGACGGCGGGCGCGGTCAAAGGCTAGCCCGCCGGCATGCTGCGCACCTTCGTCGTGCTGGGCGCCGCGAACGCGTTCGTCGCCGTCGCCTGCGGCGCGTTCGGCGCGCACGCCCTGCGCGATCGTCTGTCCCCGAACCTGCTCGCCGTGTGGCAGACCGGCGTCCAGTACCACCTCGCGCACGCCTTCGCCCTGCTCTTCGTCGCCCTGCTCGCCGACCGATTGCCGGACCGCCGGCTCGTTCCCGCCGCCGGGTGGCTGTTCGCGGCGGGCATCGTCCTGTTCTCCGGCAGCCTGTACGCGCTCGCCCTGTCCGGCGTCCGCGGACTCGGCGCCGTCACCCCCCTCGGCGGCGTCTGCTTCCTTTTCGGGTGGGCGTCGCTGGCGGTCGCGGCGGCCTCCGCCGGCTGGCCTTCGCCGAGGCACTGAAGTGCCTCGGCGAAGGCCAGCCGGCAGTTTGGGTACAAAGAGAGGACAAACACCCGGAGGTCAAACCCGATGTGTGGACGCTTCACGCTTCGCCATTCCGCCGACCAGCTCGCGGCGCGCTTCGACGTGCAGGAGAACGCGCTCGAGGTCGAGCCGCGCTACAACATCGCGCCGTCACAGCCCGTCGTCGCCGTCACGCAGCCGGACGGTGCGCGCCGCCTGGAGGCGCTGCAATGGGGGATGGTGCCGTTCTGGGCCAAGGACCCGGCCGTCGGGAACCGCATGATCAACGCCAAGGCGGAGACCGTCGCCGAGAAGCCGGCCTTCAAGCACGCGTTCCAGCGCCGCCGATGCCTGATCCCGGCCGACGGGTTCTACGAGTGGAAAAAGCTGCCGGACGGGAAACAGCCCATGCTGATCCACCGGAAGGCCGACGACCTGTTCGCGTTCGCCGGGCTGTGGGAGGAGTGGAAAGACCCGGACGGCACGCCGCTCCGCACCTGCACCATCCTCACCGTCGCGCCCAACGGCCCCCC
>CADCTO010000265.1:0-7555 GCA_902805585.1 uncultured Armatimonadota bacterium
CATCATGCTCGTGTCGGTGACGGAGCGCACGCGCGAGATCGGCATCCGCAAAGCCGTCGGCGCCAAGCGCGCCGACATCCTGCTCCAGTTCATCACCGAAAGCATGACCGTCTCGGGCCTGGGCGGCCTGCTCGGCGTCGGCTTCGGCTACGGCCTGTCGCGCCTGATCGGCTTGGCTGCCAAGGACCAGATGCCGACGTACGTCCCGATGTGGGCGGTCCTGATGGGCCTGGGCTTCGCCGTTTCCGTCGGCATGTTCTTCGGCATCTACCCCGCCTTCCGCGCCGCCCGCCTGGACCCCATCGAAGCCCTGCGCTACGAGTAGGCGGGCGGCGGGTCGTCAGCGGCTTAACCGCCTACCTCCCCACATCCTTCACCCACGTGAACCACATGAAGAATTGGACCCGGTGGGGATGACCCGCTCCGGTACTTGAAATGGTCCCCCGGACACGCCGAGGGCGGGCGGTGAACAGGGGTCCCGCCCAAGGTATCAAAGCAAATCGGCGCTCGCCTACGCGGACTCCGCCGTTATCCATGAGCACGGTGACGCCATGAGTGACCCCGTACCACGCGAGGGATTCCAGGACCACTCCCAGCGCCAATAGAGAAGCGAACAGGACGCCCATTGCTCTTGGCGGCTTCATTAACATCTTCATCATATCCGCTACGCACTCGTAGCTCTTGCTCAGGTTTCCTCAAATGGAGTGGTCATATCTAAAGCACCTTCTTTAACGGCAGCGGCGCCTCGGGCGACTCGGCGTTGGCCGTCTCCAGGGCCGCTTCGGAGCCGAGGACGGAGATGTGCCCTCGCTCGCGAACGCCGTCCAGCGCGTCGGCGAAGCGGGCGAAGTCGGCGCGGGATGTGGACAGGATCTCGTCGCGGCGGCGCTGGCGCAGGTCGTCGGTCTCGCCGGCCAGGTGGCGCGCCATTGATGTGAAGCCTTTGGCGTCGGGGAGTTGGTACATATCGACGTCGCCGATGGTCCCGATGATCGGGCCGGTGATGGCAGCCTCGTCCAGCGGCGTGTCGCGCAGGAACGCGGCGGCCCCGTCGTAGACGGCGAGCGTCGCGAGCACGTTGGGGTCGCGGTAGGACGTGAAGACGAACACGCCCGACAGCGGGTCCCACGAGCACGAGCCGCCGTAGGCGCCGCCCTGGACGCGCACCTTCTCCCAGAGCCACGTCGTCCGCAGGTGCTTGGCGACGACGAGGGAGGAGCCGTGCTCCGCGAGCCCCCCGTCGTACAGGTCGCCCGCCTTGGCGACGTAGTTCACCTGGGCGGGGATGGTCAGCCCTTCGCGCTCCGGCCCCGGCTCGCGGTCCCACCGGGCTTGCAAGACGGGGGCGGCCGGCAGGGCGCGGAGGAAGTCGGTGAGTTTCGGCGCGAACCGGTCGGCGTTGGCCGCGTCCATCGTGAGGTTGAAGAGCAGGCCGTTGCGATTCACCAGGAGCGCCCGCACCCGTTCCAGGTCGGCGAGGACGCGCGGCCAGTCGTTCGCCACGGCTTCGTCCAGCGCGCGCACGAAGAACAGGTAGTCGATGCCGCCCATCTGCTCGGACGCCCAGCCCGCTTCGTGGAAGTGCGCCCGCAGCCGCCCGTCCACGAACCCGGTGCCGCCGGGGATCAGACGCGACTCCAGGCGCGCCTTTTCCTCGCCGACCATCTGTGCGAACCGCTCGCGGTCGTCCAGGCGCACGGTCAGCAGCACGTCGCGCAGGATCGCCAGCACGTCGTCCGCCTGTTCCGGGGTGGCTTTCGCCCGGAGGAACAGCCGGGCCGCCGCGGTCTCCGCGCCCCGGACGACGGTCGTGTACGTCTGATGCCGGATGCCGCCG
Source organism: uncultured Armatimonadota bacterium (assembly GCA_902805585.1). Taxonomy (GTDB): domain Bacteria; phylum Armatimonadota; class Armatimonadia; order Armatimonadales; family Armatimonadaceae; genus CADCTO01. Next base: position 1,838 of record CADCTO010000265.1, read on the forward strand.
GTCCGGCGGTTGATGCGCCGGGTCAGGCGGGCGTAGTCCTCCTGTTCGGTCCCCATCTGGAGGAGCGCCCGGCCGAACAGCGCCGCGTACGGGAGGAGTTCTTGCGGAAGCGCGTGCAGGTCCAGCCCCAGGTCGAGGTACAGGATGCCGTTCGTGAACAGGTCGTGGGACAGAATGCGCGCGCCGTCGTGATCCCACACCGCTATGGGGATGGTCTTGCTGGCCCGGTCGAGGTCCGACAGCCGCAGGGACGGCAGGGTCGCAACCGCCTCGGGCGGGTCCGGCGTCTCCTGTCGCTCCCGTAGCCGGCGGTTGTCCTCGATGACGGTCTGGAGCTCCGCGTCCGTCATGGCGGCGCGTGCTTCCGCCAGACGCGCCGCCTCGGCTTCGGCCGTCCGCCGGGGCACGTCGGGGTCGGGCTCCAGGACGACCGTGGTCCGGTGCGGGTTGTCCACGAGGCAGCGTCGCAGCAGGTCCTCGAAAAGCGGCTCGCGAAGGGCGCGCGCCTTCACCGACGCGAGCGGCGCCTCGAAGGCGAGGGGGGCGAGGGGGTCGCCGTCGTGCAGCCAGGTGGTGAGCGCCCGCAGCATCAGGGACAGGCCCCGCGGGAACGACCCGGTGTTGTTTTCGCGCAGACGGAATTCGACCGTGTTGAGGGATGCTTCCCGCGTTTCTTCGTCGAACCCTTCCTCTGCCAGCCGTTGCAGCGTTTCGAGTACCAGGGCCTCAACCCGGTCCACATCTTCGGCCGCGACACCTTTGAGGCCGGTAGAGAAATACCCCTGCCGCAGCTCGTCCTCGAAACCGTCGCCGGCCAGGTCGTCGCCCAGACCGGACTCGATGAGCGCACGGCGCAACGGCGAGGCGGGCGTGCCGATCAGCAGGTGGTTGAGGATGTGGATCGCGAGTGTCGTTTCGGCATCCTGGGTCACGGCGTCCGGGAGCAGCCAGTTGACCGTCACAAGCGCCTTGTTCCCGCCGGCGCGCTCGTCCCCGGCGGCGTACGGGTGCGTGACCCGCTTGGGGGCGGAAAAGCGCGGCTGAAGGCCCACCCGGGAGTCAACGGCGCGCGCCTCGAACGGGGAGAGCCAGGCGTCCATGCGCCGCAGCCGCTCGTCCGGGTCGTCGTCGCCGTAGAAAAACAGGCGCGCGTTCGACGGGTGGTAGAAACGCGCGTGGAACGCCGTGAGCTGTTCGTAGGTCAGGTCCGGGATGTGCTTCGGGTTGCCGCCGGAATCGTGCCCGTACGTCGTGTCCGGGAACAGCGAGCGCTTGGCTACGTCGTAGAGCAGCCCCTCGGGCGACGACCGCGCCCCCTTCATCTCGTTGAACACGACGCCTCGGTAAACCAGCGGCGCGTCGGGGGCGTCCACGTCGTAGTGCCAGGCCTGCTGCTGGAACGTGTACCGGTCGAGGAGGGGGTAGAAGACCGTGTCCAGGTACACGTCGACGAGGTTGTAGAAGTCCTGGAGGTTCTGGCTGGCGACGGGGTAGCAGGTCTTGTCCGGGAACGTGAAGGCGTTCAGGAACGTGTTCAGCGACCCCTTGATCAGCGCGACGAACGGGTCCTTGAGCGGGTACCGGCGCGAGCCGCAGAGCACGGCGTGCTCCAGGATGTGCGCGACGCCGGTCGAGTCATCCGGCGGCGTCCGGAAGCTGACGCCGAAGCACTTGTTCTCGTCGTCGGCGACGAGCGACAACAGCTCCGCCCCGGTCTTTTGGTGGCGGTACAGCCGCGCGTGCGTCTTGAGTTCCGGTATCTCCTGCTCCCGCAGCAGTATAAAGCCGTGGCGCACCGCGCCTTCCGTCGGGGTGGTGGTCATGGGCTCCGTCACGGTCAATCAACCTCTCTTTATTTGGTCGTCGCGCTGGCGCGCCAGCGCGGATTCATAGGCGGCGTGGAACGCGGCGGGATCCTCCAGGTACAGCTCCGTGAAGCCGCATTCGCCGCAGACGGACGCGCTCAGGTAGCCCCGGTGCGTGCCGCGGAAAAACATCGCGTACGGGTATTCGTGCACCTCGACCGATAGCTCCTCGACGCCGCTGTTGGCATTGCGGTCGATGATGCGGACGCGGGGGATGACCTTCCGGGATCGACACTTCGGGCAGGTCTCGTTGTCCGCGCCGTCAGATGCGCCTGCGTGGCTCGCGTGGTTTTCGTGTTCAGACATGGCGGTAGTCTCGCGGCGGGCGTGTCAGTGCTGGATGACCGCCTGCTCGGCCTCGGCCTCCGGGGCCGCGTCGCGCGCGCCGGCGCCAGCCGGGGCGCGGTGCGGCGCCTCCGCTTCCCCTGGTCCGTCGACCTGTTCGGTGTAGACCTCGAAGGTCTGCAGGTTCGCGGGCCCGAAGGCGGTGGTCATGGCGATGTCGGTGGCGTCCCGCCCACGGGCGATCAGCACCCGCCCGACGCGCCGCACGTTGTGCCGCGCGTCGAAGGTGTGCCACCTCCCGCCCAGGTACGCCTCGAACCAGGCGTTGAAGTCCATGGGGGCGGCGCTGGGGGGGACGCCGATGTCGCCGAGGTACCCGTTGCAGTAGCGGGCCGGGATGTTCATGCAGCGGCACAGGGTCACGGCCAGGTGCGTGAAGTCCCGGCACACGCCTTGCCGCTCGTTGTAGACGTCGAGGGCGGTCTTGGTCGGGCGGGCGTACTCGTAGCCGAAGGTGACGTGCCCGTGCACCCAGTCGCAGATCGCCGCCACCCGCCCCCAGCCCGGGGCCGTGGTGTTCCCGAACAGGTCCCATGCCGCCTGCGACAGCAGGTCCACCTCGCAGTAGCGGCTGGCCAACAGGAACGGGAGCGCCTCGTCGGGCAGTTCGTCCACGGGATGCTGGGCGGCCCCCTCGTGCACGGGGTCCGGCGCCCCGTCGTCGCGCACCACGTTGTCGTAGTGGAGGCGCAGCGCTCCTCGCGGTGCGAGCAGGCGCCCGCAGTGGTTGCCGAAACCGTCCGTGAAGGTGCGCAGGCCGGCCGCGGCCTCCTCCGGCTCGACCACGAGGCGCTCCGGGCGGGCCAGGTCGGCAGCGCGCGAGGGGTGCACGAACGTGGCCAGCAGCATCGGGGTCGGGGATGCCACCGTGAAGGTCATGTCGTAGCCGATACGGATCCACACGGGCGGGTACCACCTTCGGGAAGCGGTGCTTCGCGTTGTATTGATGTATCATAGTAGCCTATGCGGCCCGGTTTTTGGACGCCGTGGAGGCCGGATGTGTCCTTCACGTACGATGTCGACCGGAGCAACCCGAGGAGAAGACCTCAAGTCGATGACTTATTGCGTCGGAATCATGTCGCGGCACGGGATCGTCATGGCGTCGGACTCGCGCACCAACGCGGGCTACGACCAGGTGAACGTGAGCCGCAAGATGCACACGTTCGTCCAGCCGGGCGAGCGCGCGCTGTTTTTGCTGACCAGCGGCAGCCTGTCGCTCAGCCAGTCGGTGATCACGCTGCTGCGCGAAGACTTCGACCGCGGTGCCGGGCTCGCCGCCGCCGGCACGATGTACGAGGCGGTGCGCGTGGTGGGGGACAAGGTGCGCGCCGTGGCCGAACTGGACCGGGAAGCGCTCGAACGCGACGAGTTCCGTTTCAATCTGCACGTGCTCGTGGGCGGCCAGATCCGCGGGGAGCCGCCCGATCTGTACATCGTGTACCCGCAGGGCAACCCGCTCCGGGCGACCGAAGACTCGCCCTACCTCCAGATCGGCGAGTGCAAGTACGGACGCCCGATCCTGGACCGCGGCGTCCGCTTCCACCAGACCACGCTGGAGGAGGCCGCCAAGTACGCCGTGCTGTCGCTCGACTCGACGATGCGGTCCAATCTGACGGTCGGCCCGCCCATTGACCTGCTGGTGTACCCGTCGGACACCCTCGACGTCACCCGCTACCGCCGTTTCCTGCCGTCGGACCCCGATCTCCAGGACATCCGTGGGCGCTGGGAGCGGACCCTCCAGAAAGGGGTCTCGGAACTTCCCGAGATCCAGTTCACGCCGCCGGACGGGTAAGGAGGGAAGGGGAGGCCCGCCGTCGTACCGTAGCAACGCGTGGGTCAGGCAGAGAAATGCCAACCGTTCAACGGTCGTCGGACCTTTCGAGCGGGCCGCGTGGGGTCGAGGAGAAGTGTCGCCGGGGGCGTCGCCAGGGTCCTACCTTCTGGCGTTTCACAACCCATCCGCCTCGATAACGGGGGCGAAGGAAGGTGACCTTTCTTGGACTGGACACTCACTGACGATGCCGCGAAGCCTTTCCGCGCGTCGCGTCCGCGGGCCGTTCCCGGTTTACCGCGGGGCTCGCGCTCTTGCTCACGCCCCTGCTCCTCGCCGGCTGTGGCGGCGGCGATGACGATGAGGACGGCGGTCCGGCCGGGCGACGGCATGGAGCAGGCGGTGGCGGCGGCCGGCCTGTACCCGGACAACCGCTCCGGCAACAAGGGGACCGAGCCGGAGGGAGTCGAGGTAGCCCGGTTCGGCGGGAGCACGTTCGCCTTTATCGCCCTGGAGCGCGCGAACGCCATGGCCGTCTACCGACTGGAGAACGAGACCCAGCCGCGGTTCGTCCAGGTGCTCGCGACGGGCGTCAGCCCCGAAGGCGTGCTGGCGATCCCGCGGCGGAACCTGCTGGTGACGGACAACGAGATCGACGGGAGCCTGTCAGTCTTCGCGCCCTGAATCCGGACCGAACGCTTACAAGGACGACGAAGAGGAAGAGGGTACCCCGCGCGCGGAGCGCCCTCGTCCTCTTCGTCCAACGCCGCCGCGCGGGCAGGCGGGTGTCAGGAACGGCCCGACACCGACTGCCGCGGCGGCGCGTTCCCGCTTTCGACGCGCGAGGCGGCGGCCAGACCGGCGGCAAGGACCAGGACGCCTATAAGGGCGAGGAGTGCCGTTTTCCAGCGCACGTGCAGCAATCGGTGTACCTCTGGTGGTCGCGCGTTTTACGGAAGCGGCGGGCGGGCGCATCATGGCATCCCGTGTGTGATCCGTTTCTCCGCGCGCTTCGTGTCGGCCCGCTCCCGGCGGTGCGCCTCTCGGCGCCCGCCCGCCGCCCCTCGGGTACATTGTATGCCTTCCTTGATAGATATTGCAGTTTCCGTGCAAAAACTCACAACCGCTCTTATAGATACAGCGAAACCATCCGGCGCCACGAGCGCGGCCGGTGCGCCTCACCATCCCAGACGTGGAGCGCGTGCCAGACGTCCTTCTCCCAGAGCGCCCGGCTCAGCTCCTCGTTGTTGCGCCGGAACTGGTCGTCCCGGCCCACGGCAAGGATGATCTCCAGGCGCCTCAAACACTGAAGCTCCTCCTCGTCTGTGAGGAGCGGGATGAAGTGGCTAGGCGTGTTGAAGTAGATGGACCGGTCATAATGGCCGTCGAACAGGCCGCGGAAGCTGCCGATCTGTGCGGTCAGATCGTAACGGCCGCTGAGGGCTATCACCTTGCCGAAGCGTTCTGGGTAGCGGAAGGCGATGTTGACGGCGTGGTAGGCCCCCATGGAACAACCGTGCGCGATCACGAACGGGTCCGGGTTCAAACGGCGGGAGAAGGGGAGGACCTCGTCGAGAACATACGCCTCGTACTGGCCGTGTGCCAGAGCCGGATGCTGGAACTGCCGTAGAACACGACGGCATTGCGGGGCGCGTCGGGCCGCGCGGCTTCCAGGGCTTCGACTTCGGCTTCGTACCAGATCAAGACACGGTTCCTTTCGCGATGCGGCTCTGCGGG
>CADCTO010000265.1:7565-8103 GCA_902805585.1 uncultured Armatimonadota bacterium
CGACGCACGTTCCGTGCCTCCGTGTTTTCGCCCCAAGAAGCGCGAAATCGACGTCCGTAGCGGCAATCGAGGGAGCGTTCAGAACTTCTGTGCCAGTCGTTCGGCGTCGGGTCACAGACGGAGGTGCCCCAGCCGCTGGTGCGCCTCCGCCAGGACGAGCAGGCGCCGCACGCGGGCGTAGGAGTTAGTCTGCATGGGCGCCGGCATCGCGTCCAGGGCCCCGCCGGGTCCCCGGCCTCGAGGAGCACCCGCGCACGATCTTCCTCGCGGACATGCGCCTCCATCTCGTTCTCGCACGGCTCCGCCCGCGCCCGCGCCTCGCCCGCCCCGACGTCGAACGCCGTGGTTCACGGCGCGCACGGCTGGCTCAAAGGCGCCGCGCTAGCTGGCCGGGCAGCCCGGTGGGCAGGTCGTGTTCGCGGCACAGCGCAAAGGCGTGCCCCAACTCCTCCTGCGCGCCAGAGCGGTCCGACAGCGCCAGCCGCGCCTCGACCCGGTAGCACGAGTCCCACAACTGCTGGTGCGGTGTGGCGTGCCC
>CADCTO010000266.1 GCA_902805585.1 uncultured Armatimonadota bacterium
GGCGACTGTCCCGCGGTGTAGCCCTTCAGCAGGGCGGAAAGCTCGGCGCTCAGGCCGCGCTGCCTGAGCAGGGTGAGCAGGCGGTAGTCCTCCCAGCCCTCGCGCACGCTCTCGGACTGCCGGGTCGGGACGGGACCGCGCGGCCCCGGGTAGACCATAAGGTAGTCCGGCATGTTCTCGTGCAGGCCGCCGTCGGAGTCGTTCCAGGGGTCGCCGCGGGGGGCGAAGTAGGAGTAGAAGCCCCAGCCGTTCGCGCCGCGCCCGAAGGCGTCCCAGGCCATCCGGCGGTACCGCACGATCTCGCTGGCCTGCTCGCTTTTGGCGGACTGCGTGCTCACGTCGTAGGCGGCGTTGATGAAGCGCGGCGCGGTGAACGCCGGATACATCTTGGGGTGGTCGCCGCGCACCAGCAGCGAGAGCGGCACGGACACGTCCACCACGTTGCGGTACCACGGGGCGAGCGCGGCATGGAGGGCGCCGTCGTCGACCACGCCGTTGCCTTCCCAGAAGCAGGGGTTGGCGTAGACGCGCACCTTCGGGTCGGCCTTCTTGACGATGCGGGCCAGTGCGCCGAACAGGAGGGCGTTGGGCCGACCCGGCTCGTCCCATAGCTCGGCGTACCAGTCTTCGTAGTTCAGGCCCAGCGCCCGCGTCTGCTTGACCAGGGCGCGGACGTGCTCGGCGATGGCGGCCTCGTCCTTGGCGTTCAGGTCCGCAGGTTTGATCTGGTTGTTGTAGCCCTTGTTGATGTAGTCCTGGGGCAGCCCATAGACCTGGTACAGGGTTTTGCCGCGACGGCGCGCCAGGGCGGCGGCGGTGCCGGGCGTGGGCAGGCCGTTCCACACGGTCACGCCCAGCGCCTGCTTGTAGGCGACTTCCCGCTCCATCCGGTCGCCGTAGACGAACGGGAACATCCCGGTCGTGTCGCTCCATGTCTGCAGCCAGACGAACGGTTTGGGCAGGACCACGTCGAGCACCTCGACCTGGACGGTCACGGCCGCGTTTTTTGCGAAGCTCAGCCGCGCCCGGTAGACCCCCGGCGCGGCCCCGTCGGTCGTCACGGACAGCCAGAGCACCGCGGAGCCGGCCGGCGCGAGCGTCAGCCGCGGGAAGTCCTCGATGCTCGCGGCGTTGGTCAGGTAACGGCGCAGAAGGCTGCGCCCCGGCTTGTTGTCCGCCGCGAGCAGCGGGCCGACGTTGACGCCGAAGTGGCGCGAGCCGATGGCCCCCGCCGCGCGCACTTCACCCCGGACGCCCGTTGCCGCTTTGCCCCTGCTGCCGCCGCCCACCTTCTCGAAGGCGCCGAGCACCACCGCGCCAACGGCCGGGTTCTCCATCGAGGTGTTGGTCAGCGCGAGCGCGGCGCTTTCGGTCTCGTTGCGCGCCAGAATGAGCGCGACGCGCGGCGCCCGCTGCTCGGCGGACGGCAGAAGCGGCCGGTCCGTGATGGTGTCCCACGCCGGCAGGCGCGACCAGACAGCGGGCGAGCGGCCCGCCGCCCCGAGCCCCCGCCGCCAGTCGCGGAACCGCGCGTCCGAGAACGTCGTTTTCGGGATGCCGGGGACGGAGGCGAACGAGATGCCCGTGATGTCGGGAGTGGGGGTGACCGGCCGGATCGCCTCGGGCGCCTCGTCGGAGACCGCCGCGTCCCCCCACACCAGCACTTCGTTCAAAAAGGTCGCCTCGCCGGGTTTTTGGACGGAAAGGCGCAGATAGCGCCCCCGCGCCTGCGTCCGAACGGCCGCGGGCAGCGGCACGCGGTGGAAGATGTTAGCCGGGCCGCTTTCTGAGGAACGCTCGAACACCGTGCGCCACGGCCCCGTCTCGGCGTCGCCGGCCTCGATCTTGATCGAGACCGTGATCGGCTTCCCGCCCGCGTCCTGCGTGACGAAGTCGACCTCGCGGAAGGCGCAGGTCCGCTTGAAGTCGAAGGTCGTCACCAGCGGCCGGTTCCCCGTCAGCCCGACGGGCACGTACCAGTCGCCGATCGGCACGCCGTCCAGCAGCCGCCGGCCGGGGCGGCTCTTGTCGTCCTTCCAGATGTCCGCCGGCCCGTCGGGGGCGGTCTCGAAGCGGTACTCGACGCCGGTCAGCACGCTCTCGCCCCACCAGCCCGCGTTATCGCTGAGCAGCTTGCCGGGCGGCGCGTTCTCCTTGTCGCGGCTCCCGTCCCACCAGATGCGGTCGGCCCGCGCCGGGCCGGGGAACGCCAGGGCGATGATAAGCAACAGGACGGCGAACGCCGACCGACCACCGGGATTCGCTCTGCGCATACGTTCTTCCTTCTCTACATCCCGTCGTCGGGACGGACCAGGGCGGCGCGGGCGAGGCGAACGATGCGCGCCGCCTCGGCGCCCGTTTCGGCGAGCGCGGTCAGGTGGCCCATCTTGCGACCGGGGCGGGCTTCGGACTTTCCGTACAGGTGCAGGTGGACGGGGAACGCGAGCGCCGCCGCCCAGTCCGGCTCACCGCCCGCCCACAGGTCGCCCAGCAGGTTCGCCATCGCGGCGGGCAGGTGTTGCTCGGTCTCGCCCAGCGGCAGGCCGCAGACCGCGCGCAGCTGCTGCTCGAACTGGCTCGCCGGGCAGGCGTCGATGGAAAAGTGCCCGGAGTTATGCGGCCGCGGCGCCAGCTCGTTGATCAGCAGCGCGCCGCGTTCGGTCAGGAAGAACTCGACGCACAGCACGCCGACGACGTCCAGGGCCTCCAGCACTCCGCGCGCGATCCCGACCGCTTCCGCGCGGATGTTCGGGGGCACGTCCGCGGGCGCGACCGTAACGTCCAGGATGTGGTTCGCGTGCGCGTTCTCGACGACGCCGAAGTGCGCGAACGCCCCGTCCGCGCCCCGCGCCGCGACGACGGACAGCTCGCGCTCGAACGGAACCCACGCTTCGAGCACCCACTCATTACCGCCCGCGTTGGCGAGCGCCCCGTCCGCGTCGTCGGCCCGCGTGATCTTGACCTGTCCCTTGCCGTCGTAGCCGAAGCCGGCCGTCTTGAGCACGGCGGGAAGTCCGATCTGGGGCAGGGCCGCGCGCAGGTCCTCCGGGGAGCGGACGTGCGCGAACGGCGTCACCGGGAAGCCCGCCCCGCGCAGGAACGTCTTCTCGCGCAGCCGGTTCTGGGTCGTGTGGAGGACGGAGCCGTCGGGGCGTACCGGCGCGAACCGGGCGGCGGCCATTGTCGCCTCGGCGGAAACGTTCTCGAACTCGAACGTGACCACGTCGACGTTGCGCGCGAAGTCTTGCACCGCATCCAGGTCGTCGTAGGCCGCGACCACCTCCACGTCCGCGATCTGCCCCGTCGGCGTGTCCCGCTCGGGCGAGAGCGTGTGGACGCGGTACCCCATCTGCCGGGCGGCGATAGCCAGCATCCGCCCGAGCTGACCGCTGCCGAGCACGCCGATGGTGGAACCGGGGAGGATGGGTCCGGAGGCGGGGGGGGCCTCGCCGGGGTCCCTCACGGAAGCGTCTCGGCCAGGACGCGCTCGGTCTGGCGCTGCCGGAACGCGCGCAGTTTCTCCCGCAGTTCCGGGCGGCTCGTCGCCAGGATCGCGACGGCGAGCAGGGCCGCGTTCGTCGCCCCCGCCGCCCCGATGGCAAGGGTGCCGACGGGGACGCCCGCCGGCATCTGCGCGATGGACAGCAGCGAATCCAGTCCGTTCAGCGCGCGGGACTGCACGGGCACGCCGAGCACCGGCAGCACGGTCTCGGCCGCCGCCATCCCCGGCAGGTGCGCCGCCCCGCCCGCGCCCGCGATGAGGACCTCGATGCCGCGCCCCTCGCACCCCTTCGCGTACTCCGCGAGCAGAGCGGGCGTGCGGTGGGCGGACACGATGCGCGCCTCGTGCGGCACGCCGAACTCGGTCAGCGTTTCCACCGCCCGCTGCATCGTTTCCCAGTCCGACTTGCTGCCCATGATGACCGCGACGAGGGGGCTTGGCTGCGTTTCTTCCATCGCGGTTCTATTCGGCGCGGGGGGGAGAAGGTCCTGCAACGGCCCTCACCCCCTGCCCCGGGGCCGCCCTCACCCCCGTCCCCTCTCCCCCTGCCTCCGCTTCGCGGGGGGAGAGGGGTGCCTGGGGCGGGGATCGACTGCTGCTGACCCACGCCCCGGCCCCCTCCCACCGAGGGAGGGGGAGCAGCGGAGACGGCCCCTCCGGGTCCCCCTCTCGGGAATCCGCTGTCGAGCCGGTGGCAGGCACCCCTCTCCCCCCGGCGACAGCCGGAAGCCAGGGGAGAGGGGACGGGGGTGAGGGCCGCTCAGTCCTGGCGGACGAACATCGCGGCGAGCCGCCGGAAAGCCGAGGGCGCGGGGCCGCCCGCCAGGCGCCGCCGTATCGCCTCGGCACACTGGGCCGGGCTCAGGATCGAGGTGTCCACTTCGAGGTCATAGATTCCCGGGATATGCACTTCACGTTGCCACCGGAGCACCGGGGCCGGCACCTCGTCCAGCGCGCCGGCCGGAACGGGCGCGTTGTACCCGGTGTTTCTCCGCCGCTCCATGACGACCTCGATGGGACAGCGCACGCCCACGAACAGGACCGGCAGGCCGTCCAGGCGCCGGGCGCTGTCGAAGAGGATGCCCTGGGGGACGGCGTAGGCGTCGTGGTGCCCGACGTCAACGACGACGTTCAGGCCCAGCCGGCTGTGGGCAGCGATGGCGTCGTACAGGGCGCCGTACAGGACGGCGACGAGCGGCTCCAGGTCCGGACGCTCGCCGCCGGGCCGCAGGCCGATGCCGGGCTGGTAGCGCGCCGGGGTCGCCTGCATGGACCGGTCCACGCCCAGGTTCATCCACACGCCGTCGAACGTTTCCTGGATCGCGGCGGCGATGCTCGACTTGCCCGAACGTGGCGCCCCGTTCAGAATGATGATCTGCCCCGGCGCCGGTGGCGTCTGCTCCATGATTGCCCTTTCCGTTTCCCCTGCCTGTACTACCCGGCGTGGCTGGGCCCGTCCCGTCATTTTCTTGTCAGCCAGTCCAGCAGATCGTCTAGACCAGCCTCGCCGATCAATCTTTTGGTAATGGGGTCGTCACGCTGCGCTTCGCCGCTTTTCTCCTTGACCATCTGGGCCAGGTTCGCCTCCTGGATCGCTTCGCCGATGGCCTCCCAGGCGCGCGTCGCTACCGGCCCGTGGCGGGACGGGAGCACGTGGACCGACACGTCGGGCAGGTGCTCGTGGGCGGTATCCCAGGGATCACGGAAGGGATAGTAAAAGGCGAAAAACAGCGTGCCCCGGCAGTCGCCGGGCTGGGCGGGCACGGCGCGGATCTGCGAGTAGATCCCGGACGGATGCCCCGGCGTTTTATCCCAGTTGCACGGTGTGGTGTACCACATCCAAGGCTGGATCGTGTAGATCGCGTGCTTGGCGGCGACCTCCTGAGGTGGATAGTTCAGATGCACGGCGTAGGGCATCCAGAAGTCGTTCCACGGCGCAAGGGCCTGGAACGTGCCCAGGTTCGCGGCTTCGGAGGGGTTGAACGAGATGCGCGCGCGTGGGTCGGCGGCGCGGATGGCTTTCGCCACGTCCAGGAATGGTTTCAGGTGCTCCGCGGTTTCGCCGCTCGGCTCGTCGCGGATGGTGAAGATCCAGTCCGAGTAGTCCAGCCCCAGCGCTTTGAGATCGGTGATGCGCGCGCGGATCTGGTCTGCGTTCGCCTCCCAGACCGGCAGCGCGAGAAGGCGGATGCCCCGCTTCCGCATCTCGGCTTTGCTGATGTCGCTGTACCAGACGTTCATGCCGTGGGCGCTGTAATCGCGCCGGTACGCCTCGCCTTCGGGCGGCTGGGAGTAGCCGCCGACGAGGACCGGCTGGCGCGGCGCGATGGTGACCGGGGCGACCCGGACTTGAAGCGTCAAACGGCGCGCCGGCCGGTCCCCGCCGCGGAGCGTGATCCGCGCCGTGTAGCGGCCGGGGGGCACGCCGTGACTGTCGATCGTGAGCCAGATCCCGGCCACGTTCCGCGGCGGGATCGTCAACTCCCGGCGGCGCAGCAGAACGAAGGGGCTCCACTGCTCGCGCGCCGGGCCGTACGGCGCGAAGCCCACCACGCGCCAGGTGATTTTGTTCTTGACCTCCCCGGCCGCGCCGCGCAGCGGGCCGCACTCGACGCGCAGCATTTCGGGCGTGTCGCCCAGGTTGCGCAGCCCGATCTGGACGGCGCGGCGCGAGTCGCGCGCGAGGGTGATCCCGTGGGCGGGCGGTGTCCCCGTGCCGGCGGGGGGCCACGCCTCGTCGTTCCAGACCTCCTGCATGAGTGGGGTGTAGGCGTTCGCGAAAACCCAGGACAGGTAGCGGTCTCCGGGCCGCGCCCCGGCGGCGCGGGCGCGAGTCGCGTATTCTTCTCGGGTGAGCGGCGGGCGGACGCCGCCTTTGGGCACGTAGCCGGGGTCGGTGGTCAGGAACAGGTCGTGGATGACGCGGTAGGTGCCGGGGTTCTTGAAGTTCAGGGGCGTGATCTCGAAGCGGACGCCGCCGGGATGCCGCACGTCGATCTGGCCCGCCTTCAGCCACTCCTGGGCGTACTGCTGCTGGTCGTGATCGAAAGACAACGCCTCGCCGGGCGCCGCCGCGCCCACGCTCGCGCGCAGACGCCAGGGTGCGTAATAGCCTTTGGCGCTGCCGGGGCGCACCCAGACCGTGTACTTGCCGGCGTGCTCGATTCGCAGATCCGTCGCTGCCGCACCGGCGAAATCGCCGTAGCCGGCGCGCAGCGACGTGCCCGACCGCTCCCACCCGCCTTCGAGCTTTTTGAAGTCGCCCCCCCGCAGCCAGTAGTGATGGTGCGGCGAGGGCCGGGCGACGACGTCGCCGCGCAGGGCCTCTACGTGCCGCCGGATCTCCACCGGGTTGCCGACGAGGTTCCAGGTGTCATCGAAAACGATCTGGCGCACGGGCGCGCGGTAGTCGGGCAGCTTGTCGCCGTAGTCCTGCGCCGCGAGGGCGTCGATCTCGCGCCGCCAGAACGCGCGGCTGAGGGCGAACAGCCGGGGCTGCGACCCGGCGCGCTCCCACGAGACGGGACGGATCTGCCACCACCGCCAATTCGCGTGCTGCTCGCGCGGCAGCGCGGGATGGGCGGTAGCTTGCAAAGCCCGCGCGGGTATCGCGTCGCGCAGCGTTTTCAGGTCCGCCTCCCGCGGCGCCTCGTCCCACAATACGTCGGTGAGATACAGGCAGTCTATCTTGCGCGGCGAGTAGCCCGCAGGCCCGGTTCCCGCGTGCCACCAGCGCGTGACGTGGCCCAGCCGCACCACATGATCGCCTGCTTCGAGGTCTACGACAACGTTTTTCCAGGCCGGGCCTTCCTTCTCCGTGGCGTAGTCGTAGATCTCATCGTCCCACGTCGGCCCCTCGTTTTCGCGGCCGCCGCGGTAGATTCTCAGGCTCGTCACGCCCGTGCCGGTCGGCCAGCCGTAGTAGCGGACCCAGAGCCGATAGGCGCCAGAGCGCTCCACGCGTAGCGGGAACGAGACCGACGGCCCGGCGTCCAGCGCCGTGCTCGTCAGGTGCTCCCCCTCCGCCTTCCAGCCGCCCGCCCGCTCCGGCGCGAGCCGTTCGGGTTCGAGCAGAATGCGCGTGGTTTCCCGGGGCGGCGTCTGCCCGGCCGTCAGCAGTTGCTCCGGCTTCAGCCCGCGCGCCCGGAGAAAGCCGTGAAAACTTCGTATCTTCTCCGCATCGTGCCCCAGGTGCCACAGCGTCATGCCCAGCGACGCCCGCGCGCCGACAGGCTCATCGACGATGGCGGAGGAAGTGGCCGGAGCCGCAGGTAATTTCGGGATGGGTTTCGGAGGCGACGCCGCTCGCTGGTTCCGGGGTGCCGCCTGCGCCACCGCTTGACCTACCAAACCGGCTGCAATCAACGCCGGCACAATCCGCAAGACTCTGGAGACGCGATTCATCTTTATCCCCATCGCGGCGATGGTTCGGCAGTCGGGGTGCCGATGCCCGGACCTGCTGAAGATTTCCTCGCCGCGGACTTCCATACCTGCCTGGAAGAATGTGGCCTGACCCACCCCCCGGCCCCCTCCCTCGGAGGGAGGGGGAGGCGACAACCTAA
>CADCTO010000267.1 GCA_902805585.1 uncultured Armatimonadota bacterium
GGGGCGCGGCAAGCGGCGCCCCTACCCGCGTCTGTAGGGGCGCCGCTTGCCGCGCCCTCTTCGCCTCGTCCCTCTTCCTCCCCCTCTCCCACCGCGGAGCGGGGATTATTGGGAGAGGGGGCAGGGGGGTGAGGGCGGGGCCAAGGGGGGTGGGTCTCACCGAAGCGCCTCTTCCTGTTCCAGGGCGTCCAGGAGCGGGCGGGCGTAGGCCATCAGGTCGTCCTTGCGCGGGGCGAGGCGCGGCTGCAGGTCGATATAGGTTTCGAGCGCCTTTTCCGGGGTCAGGGCTTCGGTGAGCACCTGGGAGCGGACCTGGGCCTCGGCCGGCGGCATCTCGCGCGACAGGGCGACGATGAGGTGGGCGGCCCCGAGCGCCCGGCGCACCTCGTCCGTCCGGACCAGGGCGGCCTTGTCGGGCGGCACCTTGTAGCTCACCTTGACGATCGACCGGGCGATCGGGAAGCGGTTGATCTCGGCGAGGATGACGGCCGTGGGGTCGTCGGCGTTCTGGGCGTCCGCGTGGATGTCGAGGAACGGGCGCGTTTCGACGGGGACGTGCTTCCAATCGGCGCGCCCCTTGCGCACGTCGGCCAGCACGAAGCCTTTGTTCTCCGCCCGCTCGCCGAAGTCGATCCGGTCGATGGAGCCGGAATAGACCACCGGCGGCTGCGCGCCCCGGTTCATCTCCTGCGGCTTGTGGACGTGGCCCATCGCGACGTAGTCGAACGGCGACAGGGCGACCTCGGAGACGGGCACCTGAGGTTCGTTCGGGTTGAGCAGGAACCCCTGCACTCCCACGCGCGCGTCGGCGATGGTGAAGTGGCCCGTGAGGATCGCGATGTGCTCCGGCTGCGCGGCGACCTCGCCGGCGAGCTGCGCGATGTACTTGGCGTAACTGTCGCGGACGTAGTGGGCGACCTCCTCGACCGTCTTGTTCCGCGCCTCCTCCTTGGCGACAAGGCGCGAGCGCGTCAGGTACGGCATGCCGGCCACCAGGACGTCGCCCTTGCGCGTCGTCAGCGGCTTGACTTCGGCCTGCTGGAAGATGGTGACGCCGGCTCCGCCCAGCAGCCCGTAGATTTCGAGCGCGTGGGCGCGGCCCCGCGTGTTGGGGATGTCGTGGTTGCCGACCAGCATGGCGACCGGCACGCCCGCGTCGGTCAGGCGCTTCAAACAGCCGGCGAAGGCGCGCTGGTGGGTCTGGTTGGGGTCGCGCGCCTTGTAGGCGTCGCCCGCGAAGACGGCCAGGTCCACGTTGGCTTCGAGCGCCAGATCGATGGCCTTGTGCAGCGCCTGGGTGAAATCTTCCAGGCGGGTGTTCAGACCGGTCTCGGGGTTGTACTTGCCGTACGTTTCGACGCCCAGATGCACGTCGGCGAAGTGCATCACGCGGACGGAAGAAGCGGGGGAGGCCATGCCCTTATTATAGCATGGGGGCCGGGGGGCGTCTACCACCGCGGCGGGCGCCGAGGGCGGAGGGCAGGAATCCCCCGCCGGTCCGGTGAACGCTGAGGCATCCTGGGGAGTGGGGGCAGTAAGCGCATGCCGGGGGCGATGCACGACGATATCGAGCAGGTTCTTTTCACGCCGGAGCAGATACAGACACGGGTGAAGGAACTGGGGCGGCAGATCATGCAGGACTACGACGGGCGCGAGCCGCATCTCGTGACCATCGTCAAGGGCTCGATCCCGTTCCTGGCCGACCTGATGCGCGCCATGGAGATCCCCCTGTCGCTGGACCTGCTCGGCGTCGCCTCGTACGGCGCGGGCACGACCAGCTCAGGCGAGGTGCGCCTGACCAAGGACCTGGACGACTCCATCGAGGGGCGGCACGTGCTGGTGGTCGAGGACATCATCGACACGGGCCTGACGCTCGCCTACGTGCTGCGGAACCTGCGCCAGCGCGCCCCCGCCAGCGTCCGCGTCGTCACCTTCCTGGACAAGCCCGCCGGCCGTGCCACGACGATCCCCGTCGACTATATCGGCTTCACCATCCCCGACGCCTTCGTGATCGGCTACGGCCTGGACTGGAACCAGCGCTACCGGAACCTGCCCTACGTCGGCATCCTCAAGCGCGACGTCTACGGGGGGTAGGCACGCACCCGTCCAGTGCTCAGGCCGCGACGCAGCGAACCGGGTGCTGCCACCTCTTGCGTCTCGCGATTAAGGTGCGTCACACCGGCTCCAGATCAGGTCTCCGCCCCCGGAACGCTTCAGCCCACTCAGCCATAAGGAGGAGCCTTCCGGCGGCTCCCGGCGGAAGGACACCAGCACGTCGTATCGCCGGCCGGGGAGGATCGTGCGCGTAAGCCCGTCCTTCGCCGCCCAGGTGAGAATATCTCCGGTCAGACCGTGCCCCTCCAGCCAGTTGCTCCCCGATGCCGAAGCCGCCGAGAAGGGGAACTCGTACACCGGTCTGCCCGCTTCCGTGATGCGGATGCGCCCTTCATACGGCTGCCTCTCACGCCGGGGCGGTGTGCCCAGCAGCAACTGGAAGCGGGTGCCGCGAGGGCAGGTGAAGGCGAACCCGAACTGCCGCCGCGTACAATCGGCAAGCTTGTGGCGGAAGGGGATCTGCGGGATCGTCGCCATCAGCCAGATAAGCGCGACGAAGAGGACGGCCACGAACGAACTGCCGATGATCTGACGCTTCCTCATATCTTCTGTCGCCACTTGTCGTCATTGTGTGGCGGGAGCGAGTCTGGCGGCGTGCGGAACGGCCGGGACTGCAGCTATTAGGGACCGCCCCGGCCCCGCTTCAACTTGCGTTCGGAACACCGATAATGGCGCGGGCGACCTCCCGGACGCGCAAGCGGTTGGAACCGGTAGCCGTTGATTCCGCGATGGATTCTAGCAGGGAATGGTCTGGCTCCCTGCCGGAGCCGTGCAGAAAGCGGATCGCGGCGAGAAGCAGGTCCGCGCTCCGAGCCGGCAGGTCCCGCCGTACGTCGCCCGGGTTCCAGAGGCGCCGCGCCAGATCGTGAATGTCGGGGGCGTATTGTCGGGCTTCGGGCAGGTCCGCCGCGCGCGGCAGGAACCGCAGCAGGGCCGCTTCGATCAACTCCTGGTATTTGTTCTGCCAGGCAGGGTTCGTCTCGAAGACCCGCACCAGCGGGGGGACGCAGCGGGCGTCGTTCAGGTCGGCCAGCATCAGCGCGGCGCGGACCCCCGCCTTCCGGTCCGCCGGCCCCTGGCCCGCGATGGCGCCCGAGGGCGAAAATCCGGAAGTGGCGACGGCGGTGAGGAACACGCCCCACAGCGAGCGCGGCTCCGGGACCGCCGCCTCGGCGATCCGGGCGAGCGTGTCCGCGGCGACATCGGCCGGGGTGGTGTCCAGCCACCGGCGGGTGTGCCTGCTCATGTACCAGTCCTCGTTGGCGAGCCAGTGCCGAAGATCCGCCTCGGATTGAGCGGGATCGTCCATGATGATTCCTTCGCCGCCCTTATCTTCTGTTCGCCCGGTGGTGGTCACGGGCGCCCCGCGCCCGACGCGATGCCTCTTACCGTTCTACCACAGGCGCCGAAGGATTTCGGCCCTCCGTGCGGGAAACTACGGAAGAGGCCGACGTCAGGCTCGAATGGGAACTGCACGAGGCCGGCGAGATTTGTCCGGGCTTTGACGGAGGCGAACGGGACGACCAATGTTTACGTCTGCGACCCCGGCAGGGGTGAGAACGCCGGGTCACCATAAATCCGCACGGGACGAGCGCGCCGCCATCACCGTCGTGTCGCTGGCGCCTTCCGAGATCGGTCTGCTGGAGCGCCGCCTGCCGTCGGGTCTGCCCGGGGAACACCGCGAGCGTCTCCTCGGGCAGGCGCGCGGCGAGGCCGTGTATCTGGTGGCCTGGCATCGGGACGTGCCGGTCGGACACGCGCTGCTGAGGTGGACCGGGAGGGGAGGCGAGCCTGCCGCCGCGTCGCGCCCTGCCGGCCGTCCGGAAGTGGAAGACCTGTGGGTGGACGAGGCGTGGCGCGAGCGCGGCGTGGCGTCCCGGCTGCTCCACGTGGCCGAAGTGCGATGCCGCCACCGTGGGTACAAACAGTTAGGACTGGACGCCGAGGCAGGCGACACGGACGCCCGCGCGCTCGCGGAGCGGCGCGGGTACCGGGACACCGGGTCCGACCCCTTCGGGGAAGATGCCCGCACATTTCTGGTGAAGGAACTCGTCATGGAAGAGAGCAACCCGTCCCCGTCCCCGCGTGTCCCAGACGGTGAGGGAGAAAAACGAACGATGCCATCCACATTGGAGCGAGGTCTGGACCTGACGCTGGGGTTCGCGATCCTGACGGCCGAGGCCCTCGATCAGGCGATCCAGCAGCTGGTGGAGAAGGGGAAGGTGGCACGCGAGCACGCCCCCGCCATCTTTGACACCGTGATGGAGAAGGGGCGGCCGGCGCGCGAAAACCTGCTGCGCGTGGTCCGCGACGACGTGCTGCCGGGTTTGAAGAAGGCCGGCGGTGGAGGCAGCGCCGACGCCGAAATACAGACGCTGGAGGATCGCGTCGCGACCCTGGAGCAGCAGGTCAGCACGCCCACTACGCCGGATGCGGCGGCGCCCGCGGCCGTTGCGGCCGCGGGCATGGACGAGGAATCGCTGACCGAGACCCCGGTGCCGCCGCCCAACGACCGGGAAACCGAGGCGCCCGGTGTCGCCGCCGGCACGACGGCCGCGACCGTGGCGGCCGGTGAGGTCGATGTGCCGAGCCGCGACAGCACGCTGGACGGGAACGAGACGATGGCCGAGGCGGCGACCGCGGGACCGCCGGAGGTTTCCGAGGAGATCGTGGTGACGGGGTACGAGCCGGACATCACGGTTCCCGCTATGGACAACGACGCCGAACTGATCTCCAGCCAGCCCGGCACACCGGAGGGCAGCGGCACGGCAGAACGTGACGCCCTGACGACAAGCGCGGACGCCGACGCGGAAGTGACCGAGGCCGACATCGAGATCGAGGATAAAGCCGTCCCCTGATGGTGGAAGCCCCGCCGCGCCTGCTCCTGGCGTCCGCTTCCCCGCGCCGCCGGGAGCTTCTGGGCCTGCTCGGCGTGCGCTTCACGGTCGTCGCCAGCCGGTTCGACGAAAACTCGCTGGCTCATCTGACGGACCCGGAAGCCTACGTGCCGGCGGCGGCCGAGGGCAAGGCCCGGGAGGTGGCCGGGCGCCGGGCGGGGATCGTACTGGGCGTGGACACCGACGTGGTCGCCCCGGACGGCCGCATCCTGGGCAAGCCGCGCGACGACGAAGACGCGGTCGCGATGCTGCGCTCGCTGGCGGGCCGAACGCACCGCGTCTATTCCGGCGTCGCCCTGCTCGAATCCGACGGCCGCACCGTCACGCGCCGCGACGTGCGCCTCGTCGAGACCCGCGTCACTTTCGGCGACCTGAGCGATGACGCCGTCCGGGCGTACGTCGCGACCGGCGAGCCCCGGGACAAGGCGGGCGCCTACGGCATCCAGGGCGGCGCGCTCGCCTTCGTCACCCGCATCGACGGCGACCTGTCCAACGTCATCGGCCTGCCGCTGTGGACCCTCGCGGAAATGCTGAAAGCGTTCGGCGTCCCCCTGTGGACGTACCGGAGCCCGGCGGAACCCGCGGCTTGACGACGGGTACGACCTTTTCGCACGTCGTCGGTTTTGACGACTTCCCGTTCACGCACGGCCGGCGGGGCAACGTCCCTGTCGTCGGCGCGGTGTACGCGGGGCTCCGGCTCGAAGGCATCCTCAGCGGCAGCGTTCGCCAGGACGGAGCGAACGCGACGAGGAATCTGGCCCGGCTGGTCGCGGAGTCGAAATTCGCGCGCCGCATACAACTCGTCTTGCTGCAGGGAATCGCGCTCGGCGGCTTCAACGTGATCGACGTGCACGACCTGAACCGCCGCCTGGGGATACCGGTACTGGTCGTCGCCCGGCGGGCTCCCGACCTGGCGTCGGTCCGGGAGGCGCTGCTGACCCGGGTGCCCGGCGGGGCGCGCAAGTGGGCGCTGGTCGAGCGCGCGGGGGAGATGGAGCCTGCCGCGGGGGTGTGGGTGCAGCGGGCGGGCCTGACGCCGGAGGAGGCCGACCTCGTGATCCGGCGCTTCGCCGTCCACGGCCGTATCCCCGAGCCGCTGCGCGCCGCGCACCTCATCGCCGGCGGCATGGCGACCGGCCAGAGCCGGGGAAGAACGTAATGTCGGATGCAGGTCTAATGAACGGGAGTGATGCGGCGTATGGCGGGAGACGAGCCGGAACGGGTGCAGCCCGAAGACCTGTGGCCCGACGAGTGGGTGGACTGGTTCCGCCTGACGCCGGCGCAGCGGTGGGAAGAGAGTGCCCGGCTCTGGGCCGTGTATCTGGCGCTGGGAGGCTCGCTTGACCCCGAACCCGACACTCAGAGTCCTTTCTACGATAACGAGGAACCGGGTCCGGGCATTGCTGATGGGCGGCCAGGCCTGCGTGTTATACGGCGCAGCGGAGTTTAGCCGCGACCTGGACCTGACCGTCTTGGCCGACGCGGGCAACCTCCTTCGTCTGCAGGCGGCGCTGGACGAACTCCAGGCCGAAGTCATCGCCGTGCCGCCGTTCGACGCGGCCTATCTGGAGCGGGGCCACGCCGTCCACTTCCGCTGCCGCCATCCCGACGTGCCAGGCCTGCGCGTGGACGTGATGGCGAAGATGCGGGGCGTGGCGCCGTTCACCGAACTCTGGGCGCGGCGCACCACCATCGTCACGCCCGAGGGCGAGCCGCTGGACCTGATCGCCCTTCCCGATCTGGTACGGGCAAAGAAGACGCAGTGCGACAAGGACTGGCCGATGATCCGCCGCCTGGTGGAGGTCAGCTACCTTCAGGGCCGTAACACGCCGACGCCGGAGCAGATGGCGTTCTGGTTCCGTGAACTGCGCACGCCGCTGCTCCTGCGGGAACTGGCGCGCGACTGCCCTGACGATCTGGCGCGCTTCCTGCCGGAACGTGAAGACGTGTTGGCTGCGGCTCGGAGCGGCGACGAAGCCGCCATCGCTGCCGCCCTGTACGCCGAGGAGATGGCCGAGCGGGAGCGTGACCGGGAGCACTGGCGGCCGCTCCGTGCGGAGCTGGAACAACTTCGGCGCCGCGCTCGTAGCGGCTAAATGCGGGGTCGGGTTCACACGTAAAGAACTACGAGCATCTGGTTACGGACCTTCTGTGATCGGCCTACGGGCCCGCGGTGGCGCCGCCGCGCGTCTCGCTGTACAATCAGGAGATAGATAAGGAGTCCGACGATGATGCGATCCGAATATCTGCTGTGCGCGGCTTTGTCCGTGGCGGCGGTTCCTGTTCCCGTTCTTGCGGCGGCGCCGGCTGTGGAGCGGAGCCCGGCCTGGGTGGCGCAGCGCGCCGCGGCGTGGCAGCCGACGGCCGACGAGCGCCGGTGGGAGGGAATCGGCTGGGCGAAGGACATCCGGCACGCCCTCCGTTTGGCCAAAGCGAACAACCGGCCCGTGTTCCTGTTCACGCTCGACGGGCGCATGAACGTCGGCCGCTGCTGAGGGGGCGCCTTCGCGACGCGGGCCGCGTCGCTCAACCAGGCAAAGATCGTGGAACTGCTCAACCGGTACTACGTGCCGGTGTACACCGCGAACGAAGACTACCGCGATGGCGGCGCGGCGCCCGCAGACGAGCGCGCCCAACTCGACCGCATCCGCAAGGAAGGGCACGCTGCGGGCCTGTCGGTCGGCACCGTCCACGTCTTCGTCCTCGCGCCCGACGGCCGGCTCCTCGACACCATGCACGTGGCGCTGGCCCGGCCGGACACGCTGGCACAGTTTTTGGAGAAGCACGCGCGTGCGCTCAATACCGCCGCCGGATCAGCGGTCGTCAAACCGGCGCCGCCCGCGCCGCCGTCGTGCCCGCCGGGTGCGCTCCAAGTACACGTCGTCGCCCGCTACCTGGAGCGGCAGCCGGACGGCGGGTATGCCCTGGTCACGAACGCGGGCGGGAACTGGAGCGCGCTCCCGGGCGAAGACTGGGTCGCGCTGGACCGGGACGCCCTGAACGACCTGCTCCCGCCGAAGTCCG
>CADCTO010000268.1 GCA_902805585.1 uncultured Armatimonadota bacterium
GCAGATGAACGTCTTCGTCGTGGGCATGCCGGTCAAGGTGGTCGTCGGCCTGCTCGTCTTCGTCGCCGCGCTGGGCCTTACGACGACGGTGCTCCAGACCTACGCCGGCGAGGCGGGCCGGCAGATGCTGTTCTCGCTGCGGGCGATCCGGGGGCGCTGACGCACGCATGGCCGAAGGGCAGGAGAAGACGGAACCGGCCACACAGCGCCGCCGCCACGACGCCCGCCAGAAAGGCCAGGTGGCGCGGTCGCCCGAGCTCTCCGGTGCGGTCGCGCTGATCGCCATGATCCTGACCCTGCGCGCGGGGCTGGGGAACGCCGGCCTGCTGGAGTACCTCCAGTTCTCGCTCTCCACCCTCCACGAGCACGCCTACAGCCCCGCGGCCGCCAGCGAAGCGGCCGCGGCCTCCCGCGAAGCGCTCCGCCACCTTTTCCGGGCGCTCGGCCTGTCGCTCGGGGTCGGCTGCGCGGCGGGCGTCGCCGCCAGCGTGGCGCAGGTCGGGTTCCTGTGGACGTCGCACCCCATCATCCCCGACGTCAGCCGCATCAACCCGGCCACCGGTCTGGGCCGGCTCCTCGGGCTGCGCGGCGCGCTGGAGGCGGCCAAGGCGGTCCTGAAGCTCGCCGTCGTCGGCGCCGTCGTCTACAGCACCGTCCGCGCCGACCTGCTCCGCCTGATCGCCCTGATCACCGTGCCGACGGAACGGTTCCTGCCCGAACTGGGGGGCACGCTGTACACGCTCTGCCTGCGCGTGGCCGTCGTCTTCCTGGTGATCGCCGTTCTGGACTACGCCTACCAGCGCTGGGACTTCGAGAAGTCGCTGCGCATGAGCAAGGAGGAGATCCGCCAGGAGCACAAGCAGACCGAGGGCGACCCGATGATCAAGCAGGCCATCCGCCAGCGGCAGCGCGACGTCGCCCGTCGCCGCATGATGCAGGACGTCCCCAAAGCCGACGTCATCATCACCAACCCCACCCACTTCGCCGTCGCCCTCGCCTACGACGCCGACGCGATGCGGGCCCCCAAGGTGCTCGCCAAGGGGCAGGATCTGGTGGCCGCCCGCATCCGCGCCCTGGCCCAGGAGCACGACGTCCCGCTGGTCGAGAACCCTCCGCTCGCACGGGCCCTCCACAAAGAGGTCGAGATCGGCCAGGAAGTGCCTCCTGCCCTGTATGCCGCCGTCGCCGAAGTCCTCGCCTACATCTACGACCGTGATCGTGCGCGGGCGCCGCGCCGCAACGCCCTCTAGATCCCGCCCCGGTACGTCGGCGAAAAACATGCCCCGACGCGGTCTGTCGCTTTTGCACACACACGGCTTATAATGGAGTGTTCTAGAACAGAGTCGTGGGACAGGAGGAGACGCCGTGCCGACAATCCACCACCCGATGCGCGGCCGGCGGACCAAGTTCCAGACGGTCTGCGCCCGGCTCACGGAATTGGTACATCAGGCGGGCCCTGAGGCCAAACTGCCGACGGTTCTTCAGATGCGCGACACGCTCGGGGTGAGTGTCGCCACCGTCAACAGCGCGCTGAACGAACTGGAGGCGCAGGGGATCATCCATCGGAAGCACGGAGTCGGCATCTACGTCTCGCACCGCCTGCACCACAAAACCATCGTGCTGCTCTGCGACCCGTCTTTCTTCCGTGCGGCGGGGGCGTCGCCGTTCTGGAGCCTGCTCGTTGATCAGGCACGCGAGCGAGCGAGAGCGAAGGAAGAGGAACTGTCCTTCCATTTCGCGCTACCATCCACGGACAAGCACCCGGCCCTGCACGACAGCCTGATCGGCGAGATCCGTTCCGGGCGGGTGGACGGCATCCTTGCAGTGGGGATCCCGCCGGCGACCGCGGAATGGCTTGCCGAGCAGGGAACACCCCTCGTCGCCTTTGCCGGACCCGGCGCGTGTATGGTGGCCCTGGACGGACCGGCGGGGATCCGCCTGAGCGTGGAACGATTGGCGGCGCAGGGTTGTACCCGCCTCGCCCTGTGGAGCCCCGTCCCGCCGTTCCGGCCGAGCGATGACGACGGGAGGCGGCCTGGTCCCGGTGTGGAAGCGTTCCGCCACGCGCTTGACGAGTGTGGCCTGGAATTCGACCCGCGACGCGTCAAGACGAATCGGCACCTGGTGCCCGTTCCGGGCTCGGTGACGACGGAGACGCACCAGGAGCAAGGCTACCGAACCGCGTACGAGGTATTCGGTGCTGCGGTGCTGAACCGGCCCGACGGGATCGTCCTCGTGGACGACATGATGGCGCAGGGTGCGCTCATCGCGCTCCGCAACCTGGGGGTCGTTGTCGGCGAGGACGTAAAGGTCGCCTCGCATGCCAACCGCGGCTCGAACGCGCTGCTAGGACACGAAGACGCACTCAACCGGGTGGAGATCGACCCGTCCGAAGTCGTCCACGAGATGTTCGATCTGCTGGGAACGCTCATGAAGGGCGAGACGCCACCGCAAAAGACGATCTGGATACAGCCGCGGCTCACGGACTGAGTTTTCTCGCCGCCGGCATTCTCCCGCCCCCCGGACCTGAGAAAAACATCCTGTCGGTGCAGGGAAGTACCGAGGCGGGGGTTAATATATCAGTGTTCTAGAACACTGCCCGGTGCCTGAAAGAGCCGTCCTTTGCCCGATCGAGTCCACGGAGATTGACACAGTGGAGCGTTCACTACTGACTCCCCGGTGGGGTGGAGATAGGCCCGTCGGCGCTTCAGCGGCAGGCGGGACTGAACCGCCCGCACGCTCATGCCCGCGGTGCCGCGCCGACACGACCGCGGAATCGGGTCACGGCTAGCTCGTGTCCGACCTCCAGCGATTGAACGTCGGGCTGGTCGGCGCGGCGGGGCGCGGCGGGACCTTCCGGGCCGCGCTGGAGGCGAACGGCGCGCGCGTCCACGCCGTCTGCGACACGCGTCCCGAAGCGCTGGACGAGGCGGCGGCCCGCTTCGGCGGCTCCGTCGAACGGTACACCGATCACTCCGAAATGCTCCAGCGGTCCGTGCTCGACGCCGTCGTCATCGGCACCCCGCAGCACCTCCATGTCGAACAGGCGATCCCCGCGCTGGAGCGCGGCCTCCACGTCCTGTCGGAAGTCCCCGCCGGCGTTTCAGTCGAAGAATGCCGCGCGCTCGCGGCTGCCTGTCGGCGCTCGCGCGGCGTCTACATGCTGGCCGAGAACTACGCCTACATGAAGCCCAACGTGCTGGTGCGCGAGCTCGCCCGCCGCGGGCTCTTCGGCACCGTGTACTATGCCGAGGGCGAGTACCTGCACGAGTTGAAGGGGTTGGCGGAGCAGACGACGTGGCGCCGCAAGTGGCAGATGGGCATCGACGGCATCACGTACCCCACGCACAGCCTCGGCCCGATCCTCCAATGGATGCCCGGCGACCGCGTGACCCGCGTCTGCTGCGAAGCCGCCGACCACAGGTACCTGGATCCGGACGGCGAGCCGTACTACCGCAGCAGCCCGGTGATGCTGTGCAAAACGGTCAGCGGGGCGCTCATCAAAGTGCGTGTCGATCTGGTCTCGGAACGTCCGCACGCGATGACGAACTACCAGCTCCAGGGCACGGACGGGGTGTATGAGTCTTCCCGGGGCGGCCCCGGCGAGCGACACAAGATCTGGCTGCGCGCGCTGAGCGAGGACGTCCGCTGGCACGACCTGGACGCGCTCATGAACATCGACCGCCTCGCCGCAGAGTTCCTGCCCGACGCGTGGCGCAACCCGCCGCCCGAGGCGGCCCGCGCCGGACACGGCGGCGGCGACTACTTCGAGGTACTGGACTTCGTCCGGGCGATCCGGGGCGAGGCGCCGTGCCCGATCGGCATCCACGAGGCCCTCGACATGACGCTTCCCGGGCTCGTCTCGCAGCAGTCGATCCTTCAGGGCGGCGCCTGGCTCGACGTCCCCGATTCGCGCGCCTGGGGCGACGACAGTGACGCACCCACCCGGCTGCAGCTCCAGATGCTGTGGCCCGAACGCCTGCTGACCTCCCCGCCCGCGCCTGCCGTGCCGGACGGCTACCGCCTCCGCACCTACACAGACGCCGATGAGGCCGGATACGGGGCGCTAATGGCCCGGGCCGGATTCGGCGATTGGGACCGCGTGCGCATTGACAGTGTGCGCCGCGCGATCCTCCCGGGCGGCTTCTTCGTCATCGAACACCTGTCGAGCGGCCGGATCGTGGCGACCGCGATGGCGGCGCACCGGCCCACGAACCTGCACCCGGAGGGGGCGGAGTTGTCGTGGGTGGCGGGCGACCCAGAGCACCGCGGGAAGGGCCTGGGCCGCGCGGTCTGCGCCGCCGTGACCCGCCGTCTGATCGGGGCGGGCTATCGCCGCATCTACCTGCTGACCGACGATCATCGCCTGCCCGCGCTCAAGATCTACCTCGAATTGGGCTACGAGCCCTTCCTGTTCGCCGACGGCATGGCCGAGCGATGGCAGCAGATACACGAACGGCTCATGGGAGGACAACCGGCGGATGTCTGACGACCTTCGGCTGGACGGGCTGCGCTGTGAGTACCGGTTCGACCCGCTCGGCATAGACATCGCCCGCCCGCGACTGAGCTGGCGGCTCGTGTCGGACCGGCCCGGCGCACGCCAGAGCGCCTACCAGATCCGCGTCGCCCGCAGCGAGGCCGGCTTGCGGGACGGCGGAGGCGCCGACCTGTGGGACAGCGGCCGGGTCCCGTCCGACCAGTCCGTCCACGTCGAATACGCCGGCGCGCAACTCGGCTCCGGCGAGCGCGCCTACTGGACCGTGCGCGTGTGGGACGAGAACGGCGAGCCTTCCGAGGCCGGAACGACGGCGTGGTGGGAGACCGGCCTGCTCGGCGGGCGGGGCGAGTGGACCGGGAAATGGGTCGGGGCGGCGCTCATCGGCGGCCCGCGCACGCCGATCCCGTGTCCCTACCTGCGGCGCGGGTTCGCCGTCGAAAAGCCCGTAGCGCGGGCGCGGCTGTACGTCACTGCGCTCGGTCTCTACGAGTTCTACATCAACGGTTCGCGCATCGGGAAGGACGTCTTCACGCCCGGCTGGACCGATTACAACGTGCGCGTCCAGTACCAGACCTACGACGTTTCCGACGTCCTTCGTCCCGGCGAGAACGCCTGCGGGGCGATCCTCGGGGACGGCTGGTACTGCGGCCACGTCGAGTGGCGGGGGCGCCAGCGCTACGGCGACCGGCCGCGCCTTCTCGCGCAGCTCGTCCTCACCTATGACGACGGCGCGACCGACGTGGTCGTGACAGACGGCTCGTGGAAAACGGCGTTCGGTCCGCTCCTGGAAGCTGACCTGCTGATGGGCGAGAGCTACGACGCCCGCCTGGAGTTCGGCGACTGGTCTTCGCCCGGGTACGACGACGCCCGATGGCAGCCGGTCCAGACGTTCCCCGACCCGCCCGGCCTGACGCTGGTGGCGCAGCAGGGGCCGACCGTGCGCGCGACGGAGGAGGTCGTTCCCATCGGCGAGCCGGTCGCCCTACCCAAATGGCCCGCGCCCGACTACCTCTTCGACATGGGCGTGAACCTGGTCGGGCGCGTCCGCCTCAGGGTCAAGGGGCCTGCCGGGGCGACGATCCGCCTGCGCTTCGCCGAGGTGCTCAAAGAAGGGCCGAAGGCGGAACTGCCCGGCGGCGGCATCTACATCGAGAACCTGCGCACTGCACGGCAGACCGACTACTACACCCTGAAAGGCGACCCGGACGGCGAGGTCTGGGAGCCCCGCTTCACCTTCCACGGCTTCCGCTACGTGGAGGTCTCCGGCTGGCCGGCGGAGAAGGGCGCGGAACACGCCCAACCCACGGCCCAGACTCTGACCGGCATCGTGCTGCACTCCGACACGCCGCCGACGGGCGTTTTCGAGTGCTCCGACCCGCTGCTCAACCAGCTCCAGAAGAACATCGACTGGGGGCAGCGTGGCAACTTCCTGGACATCCCGACCGACTGCCCGCAGCGCGACGAGCGCCTGGGCTGGACCGGCGACGCCCAGGTCTTCGCCCGCACCGCCGCCTTCAACCGCGACGTCGCCGGCTTCTTCACCAAGTGGCAGCGGGACCTGGCCGACGCGCAGGCGCAGAACCCCCGGGGCGCGTTCCCGTCGGTCGCGCCGAACACGGGGGGCGTGGACGCGGACGGCGGGCCGGCCTGGGCGGACGCCGGCATCCTATGCCCGTGGACCGTATACCTCGTCTACGGCGACACGCGCCTGCTTGCCGAGCACTACGACAGCATGGTCCGCTTCGTCGCCTATCTGGAGGAGACCAGCCGCGACCACATCCGCTGCTACGATGGTTACAAAGGGTTCACCGGCTTCGGCGACTGGCTGGCGATGGACGCGGGGCGGGACCAGGTCATGGGCGCGACGCCCAAGGATTTAATCGGCACGGCCTTCTTCGCCCACGACGCCCGCCTGATGAGCCGTATCGCCTCCGTCCTCGGCAAGGAGGAGGACACCCGGCGTTACGCGCGCCTGTCCGAGGACGTGCGCGCCGCCTTCTGCCGGCGCTTCGTCACGGCCGAGGGGCTGGTCGCGAGCGGCACGCAGACCGCAAACGTGCTCGCCCTCCACTTCGACCTGCTGCCCCCCGAGCTGCGCCCGGCGGTCGCGGACGCCCTCGTGCGCGACATCGAACGGCGGGGCGGCCACCTCTCGACGGGCTTCGTCGGCTCGTCCTACCTGAGCCACGCGCTCATCGAAGCGGGGAAGCTGGCTACAGCCTACGAGCTGCTGCACCAGACCGCCTGGCCGTCGTGGCTGTACGCGGTCACGCAGGGCGCGACCACGATCTGGGAGCGCTGGGACGGCTGGACGCACGACAAGGGCTTCCAGGACCCCGGCATGAACAGCTTCAACCACTACGCCTACGGGGCCATCGGCGCGTGGCTGTACCAGGTCGTCGCGGGCATCGACGCGGACCCCGAGCGGCCCGGCTACAAGCACATCCTGCTGCGCCCCCGGCCCGGCGGCCGGCTCACCTGGGCCAGCGCCGTTTTCGATTCCCTGTACGGGCGCATCGAGAGCGCCTGGCGCATTGAGGGCGGCCGCTTCCTCTGGGAGGTGGTCGTCCCGCCGAACACCACGGCGACCGCCTGCCTGCCCCCCGAGGCGGGCGGCGAAAAACGAGAGTTGGAGCCGGGCCGTCACGTTCTCGGAGCCCCCCTGGCAGGGCCGGAAACCTTTGCCGGGGATGCGCCGCCGGCCATGCGCTAAGGCGCGTCTGGAACCATCGTCTACGGAAGATCTATGATAAAGAAGAATCCGAACCGTATCCTCTTGCTCGTCCTCGCCCTGGCTGCCGCTGCCGTCGCATGGTCCCTACCGGCCCACGCCGAGCCGGCCGCTGCGGAGTTCGTCTGGATCGAGGGCGAAACACCTACGGCCATGAACGTCAAGCCGGAGATATCCGGGTCGGGGAAGCCGCAGTTTCTGTCCGGCGAGAAGTGGCTGCACCTGTCCATCGACGCCGAAAAGGTGGACAAGGAGCTGCCCGAAGGCGGCGCGCTCCTCTCCTACGCGTTCACCGTCCCGAAGGAAGCCAAATACGAGATCTGGGACCGGATCGGCTTCGAGTTCGTGCGCTCCCCGTTCGAGTGGCGAATCGACAAGGGCGACTGGAAGAACGTCACGCCGCAGGAGCTGACCACCGACCTGATGGCGCTCGCGGAGTGGACCGAGGTGGCGTGGCTCAAGCTCGGCGAGCAGACGCTTCCCGCTGGTCCACACACGCTCGAAATCCGCGTGGGGAAGACGACGCAGACGGAGGGCAACGACAAGGGCAAGACCGCCCGCATCCTGTACACGTCGGATGCCCTCCTCCTGTACGCCGGCACGTTCCGCCCCAACGGCCCGCATAAACCGGGCGCGAGCTACCGTGACGCCAAAGACGAAGCGGCCACGAAACAGGTCTTCCGCCTGCCGGAGCCCGGTGGGGCGGCACAGCGCTCGGCCGTGAAACTCAGCGGGTTGTGGGAAGTGGCGCGCAACGACGAACAGGCGCCGCCCGCCGACGTG
>CADCTO010000269.1 GCA_902805585.1 uncultured Armatimonadota bacterium
CCAGGGCCAGAAACTGCTCCGGTGTGATATAAGGTTTCGCCTGCGTTGCCATGATCGTTACCCGTGACGGCTCCAGCCGGTGGCGCCTACGAGAGGTATTCCTTCATCATCGCGAGGTAGCGCTGGCACGTCTTTTTCATGTCGCCGGGGAACTTGTCCTGTTCGATGGACAGGAAGCCGGTGTAGCCGACGGCCTTCAGCGTGTCGGCGACGGCCTTGAAATCCATGACCCCTTCGCCGACGTGGACGAACGCGCGCATCAGGCCGTCGATGTCGCGGACGTGGAGGTTCATCAACTGCTTTTTGGTCTTGTGGATGGCGACCGGCGGGTACTCGCGCTGCGAGAGTGTCCAGCCCGTGTCCAGGTTGTAGCCGAGGGCGGGGTCGCGGATCGCGTCCCACAGGCGCAGGAACGAGACGGCATCCGGGATCATGGTGTGCGTGTGGTGCTCGATGGACAGCTTCAGGCCGTGGGCTTTGGCTCGCTCCAGGCACGCCTTGGTCGTGTCGATGTAGGTCTGCCACAGCGCATCCCAATCGAACCCAAGAGCGATGTCGATGTGGAACGTGTCGCCGGCCTTGGCGTCGGGCAGGTCGTAGAAGCGCGGGAGGTAGCCGCCGCCGGGCTGGGACAGCTCGCGCGGCCACGGGGCGACGATGTTGACGATGGGCGCGCCCAGTTTCTTCCCGATGCGGCAGCCCGCCTCGAAGTGGTCCAGATCGCGCTCACGGGCGGCCCGGTCGGTGCTGGTCAGGTCTTCGACCACGGGCTGGAAGATGACGAACTGGGCGACGTCGAGTTTGTTGCGCTCCAGTTGCTTGTTGAGCTGCGCGATCTTCGCGTCGGTCCAGTAGGCGGTGATGTCCTCGCGGGCGAGCAGGATGAGGTCGGTGCCCTCGAAGCCGATCTCGCCCATGATGTCGATGGCCTCTTCGGGGGGCGTGCCGCCCGCGAAACTGTGGAAGCACCACGAACAACAGCCGATGCGCGGCCGGCCTTTCGAGCCCCTGGTTGCCAACGGAGTTCCCCCTTCTGCTGCTTGCTCAGTCGCGCCTGCGGCACTGACGTTTGTGCCATTTGTCATGCCGGCGCCGAACAGAAGGCCGGCCATACCTGCCTGAACGAAATCCCGCCGCGTGTAACCGGGCCCAGATACACCCATCCTATCTCCTTACCAATCCGCGGTCGACGGCACCGCTTACGCGAGTGCGTTCTTGACGGCGGTTTTTGTCTTCTCCAAACCGGTGCGGGCGACGGCGAGCGCGTCCTGTTTCCAGTAGTCGCGATTGAAGAGTTCCAGCGACAGATGTCCCCGGAAGCCGATGTCGCGCAGGGTGCGGAAGATGTCCGCAAGAGGGGCGACGCCGTCACCGGGGTAGACGCGGTCGGCGTCGGAGATGGCCGCGGGCGGCGGAGCCGCGGGGTAATCGTTGACGTGGAAGACGTGCATGCGCGCGCCCTCCAGCAGGCGCAGGCCGGACGCGGGCGAGCCGCCCTTGTGCAGGTGGTACACGTCGGCCAGGATGCAGGCGTCGGCGTGGCCGGACTCGACGGCGACGAGGGCGGCTTGACCCAGGCGCGAAAGGGTGCGCGAGAAGCCCCACACCTCGACCTGGGGCACGACCCCGGCCTGTTTCCCGACGTCCAGCAGGGCGCGGTAGCGCTCCGCCGCGGCGAGCAGGTCGATCTCCTTCTCGCCGGTCTTGGCCGCCTCGTGCGCGCCGATGGGCGGGGCCGCGACGCGCCTGGCACCGATCTGCGCGAGCCGGTCCATGTCGCGCCGGGCCTGCTCCAACCCTTTCGTGCGGCGTGCGTCGTCGTCCACGATCCACTCGAAGAAGCCGATGGCGCTCTCGACCGTCAGGCCGGCGTCTTTGATGCGCTTGTTCAAGTCTGCGAGCGAGCCGCCCTCTTCGACGTACCGGTCGATCTCGCCCATCCACGGCTCGATGGCATCGTAGCCCGCCTGACCCGCGATCTCGATCTCCTTGACCAGGGGCACCTTCTGGCCCTGTATCGTGCTGGTGTTGAAGCAGTAGCGGAACGGACCCGCTCCGGCGGCGCCGGACTGCGGTCGGCGCTCCCCGGCGGCGGCCGTTTCGGACAGCATTCCCATGGCGATAGTTCCTCCCAGAACGGCGCGGCCGGCGTGGGTCAGCACCGCGCGCCGGCTCAGCCGCGTTTGTTTCACGGCCGCTGCTCCCCGCGCTCCAGCAGGGCCGTTATGTCGTCTTCAGGCGCGTATCCGAGCCGGGCGCGTGCGGAATCCAGGCTGACGCGCTCACGGGCGGTGATCGAGGTGCCGAAGACGAGGGTGTAGCCGACGTCTTCGGTGTCTATGGCCCGCCGGAGCAGGCGACGCGCGTCGCCGGGACTCAGCCAC
This sequence comes from uncultured Armatimonadota bacterium, assembly GCA_902805585.1. Classification (GTDB taxonomy): domain Bacteria; phylum Armatimonadota; class Armatimonadia; order Armatimonadales; family Armatimonadaceae; genus CADCTO01. The sequence goes on from CADCTO010000269.1 coordinate 2,385, forward strand.
AGGTCCCGGAAAGCCGGATACTGCGACAGAAGCGGGCTGTCGTACGGCTGGAACGCGCCGATGCGGATGCCGACGAACTCCAGCCCGTGCGTGTCGTGGTACCAGCGGCCTAGCACCTCGCCGAACACTTTGGTCGCCGCGTACATCGTGATCGGGCGGGGTGGGTCGTCGATCTCGACACGGCGCTCCGGCGGGTTGTGGGCGATAGTCTGGACCGTGCTGGCGTAGACGATGCGGCGTACGCCCGCGTCCAGGGCGGCCTGGAACGTGTTGTACAGGCCGATGACGTTGTTGGGCACGAGCGATTCCAGGAACGGCGCCTCGTCCGAGGTCGCCGCCAGATGGACCACTACCTCGCGGCCTTCCATCGCCGTCCGTAGCGCGTTCACGTCCTGCAGGTCGCCCAGCACCGCGTCCGGGTCGCCGGGCACGGGCTGCCGGTCGAAGGTGCGCAGGTCGTACGCCTCCTGGAAGGCGGGGACGAGGTGGGGACCGATGCGGCCGCCGGCTCCCGTGAGCAGGACTTTGCGCTTCGCCATAGGGGACAACAGGCAGATTCCTTTTTGCGGATACAGCAGTAACGGCGGTAGATTCGCCGCGGCGGCGCGCCGGTCCTCCCCGGCAGGGCAGACCGGTCGGCAAGGCACCGCGTCCTCAAACGGCGCCGTCCAGCGGCAGGCGAAATGCTTGAACCACCTCCGCACCGGCGATATGGAAATCGTACTCCGGGGCGCGGACGAAGCCCATGCGTTCGTACATCCGGAGCGCTACCTGCATGGATTCTGACGTGTGCAGGCCGAGTTCCGTGGCGCCGGCCGCCCGTGCCCGGCGGACGCACTCGTCCATGAGCGCCCGGCCCACCCCGCGGCCCCGCGCCTCGGGCGCCACCGCGAGCAGTCGCACCTCCGGCCAGCGCGCGCTCTCCGCCAGGTCGCCGTACGCATCCGCCGCGGGCGGATAGAGCAGGACGCTGCCCACCAGGGCTCCGTCCTGCTCGGCGACGATGCGCTCCATCGGCGCTTCGGAAGCGAGGGCCGCCCGGAGCGCCCCGTCAAGCCCCGCCCAGGAAGCCGGCGTCATGACCGTGGCGTACGGTTCGTAGGCGCGCAGCGTCAGGTCCCGGATCGCGTCTCGCTCGTCTTGGCGCGCGTCCCGGACCCGGAACGTCCCCCCGGCGTTCCTCACGCGCGGCGCCCGGTCCGCCCGAACCAGGCCAGGACTTGCTGTATCGGCGTCCGGCGCTCCACGGCCCCCACGTACCTCGCGATTTCCAGAAACGTAGCGGGGCTTTCCGGCGGCTTCGGGCCCCACAGGCACATGCCGCAGCCCCGGTCTCGCATCAGCAGGAACTCCTGACCGTCGATCTGAAGGAAATAGTACCCCTTCTCTTTATCGTACGGCAGCGGATACAGGTCGTCCGGGATGGTGCCGCCGTCACGCACCTCGGTGACGCGCGCACCAAAACAGCCCTGGAGCGTCTGCACGAACGCTCGGCAAGCGTCCTGCGAGCCGTCGGAGGCAAGCTCCAGAGACGGAGCGTGTTTCCGGCGGAACACGAAGTACGGAGGTTCAGGCGTCATGTCCAGCCACCAGATGCTTACGCGGCCTGGTACCTCGCCAAGCCGAGGACGGCGGCCGCCAGCAGAGCCGCAACGGAAGTCATTGCACCCGTGTCGCGAGCCGTACTTATCATACCGCCGTCGCTGACGGTTTACACCGCACCGCAGCGGCGTTCATCGTCCGCCCGTGACGGGTATACCGTCTGTGCGCCTGGGCGCTTGGAAACGAGGCGGAAACGGATGCCGGAGGGACCGGAGGTACGGCGGTATGCGGGCCAGCTCCACGCGGGGCTGGCCGGGCAGCGGATCTTCGCGCTGACGGCCCGGACGCGGGCGGCGCGAGCGTGGCTGGCGGAGCACGACGGCGCGTTTGACGGGCGACGGGTCGAGCGGGTGTGCTCCCGGGGCAAGAACCTGATCGGGTACGTTGAGGGCGGCTACTACTTCTATTCGCACCTGATGATGTGGGGCCGGTGGCAGGTGGTGACCGACCCGGAGCCGGTGCCGGTGGACCGGCGCGAGCGGGCGCGCATCACGGTGCCGGAGGCGCAGGCGATCCTGCTGTCCGCACCGGTGTTCGAGGTGGGGCAGGGGGACCCGTTCGAGCGGGTGGAGTACCTGGCCTCCCTCGGTCCGGACGTGCTGCCCTACCCCGGCGACACGTTCGACGGCGCCGAGTTCCTGAAGCGTCTGCTCGCCCCGGAGCAGCGGGAGCGTGCCATCGGGGCGGTCCTCCTGGACCAGCGGGTCGCCGCGGGCATCGGTAACTACCTGCGCGCCGAGATGCTGTTCGCGTGCCGCCTGGACCCGTTCCGCCGCGTCGCGGATCTGAACGAGGACGACCTCCAGTGCCTGCTCCGCACGATTCCCGAGATCGCCGCGCGCGCCTACGCGACGGGCGGCGTCACCGTCCCGGATGATCAGCGCGAGCGGATGCGCGGAGACGCGCGTCTGGTCTACCGCCCGGAATCGGAGTGGGGGAACCGACACTTCGTGTTCCGCCGGACGAACCTGCCCTGCCTCGTCTGCGGCGACACGATCCGCCAGCTACGTCAGGTGACGTACCAGGATGACGAGGGGGAACGGGAGCGCATCATCTACTTCTGCCCGACCTGTCAGGGCACGTCGGTCCCGCTGAAGCCGATCCGTGTCAGGCGCACCCCTGCGTCGATGACTGCGGCGGAGTCGGTGGCGGCGTAGTAGCATGGAGGAGCGCACTGCGGCAGTTTCACCGTTTCTGGACGCAGGCACGTTCGTCCGCTTCGCCGAAACGGCCGAGGCCATTGGCGCGACCACGAAGCGGCTGGAGAAGGCGGCGATTCTGGGCCGCTACTTCGCGGGGCTGGGCGACGACGACCTGCTCCGCGCCGCCCGCTACTTCGCCGGGTACGCGTTTTCGCTGCGCGACCAGCGGACCACCAACGTCGGCGGTGCGGCCCTCGTAGCGGCGATCCTGGCCGTCTCAGGCGCGGACGAGGCGCGCCTGCGCGAACGCCTGGTAGCCCTCGGCGACGCCGGCGACGTGGCCCACGAAGCCTTCGCGGCTTCCCCGACGCAGGCGCAGCTCGCGCCGGTCCTGACGCTCGGCGACATGGCAGGGTTCCTGGAGACGCTGGCGGCGACCTCGGGAACGAAGCGCAAGGTGGAACTGGTCACGGACCTGCTGCGCCGGGCGGCGCCGCTCGAAGCGAAGTACGTCGTGAAGCTGCTCCAGGGCGACCTGCGTATTGGGCTCAAAGAGGGCGCGGTCGAGGACGGCATCGCCCGGCTCGCCGGGACCGACGTGGGCCGCATCCAGTGGGTGAACATGCTCACCGGCGACATCGGCGAGACGGCGCTGCTGGCGCGGCACGGCCGGCTCGACACGGCGCGGATGCGCCTGTTCCACCCGATCAAGTTCATGCTCGCGACGGCGGCGGAGGACCTGTCCGACGTCGCCCGGCAGATGCCCCCAGAATTCGCGGTCGAGGACAAGTACGACGGCATCCGCGCGCAGGCGCACGTCGCCCGCGCCACTCCCGGCGACGACATCCTCCACGGGGTGAGCGTGGAAGGGCGGCACGTCGCCCTGTTCTCGCGGACGCTCGACGAGATCACCGAAAGCTTCCCGGACCTTGTCGGGCCGCTGGCGGCCGCCCTCACCCCGGAGAGGAGGGCGGCCTCCGACGAAGGCTTCATCCTGGACGGCGAGGTCGTGCCGGTGCAAGGGGAGCGCATCCTGCCGTTCCAGGAGCTCCAGAAGCGGCTGGGGCGTAAGACGCTGACCGAGGCGGTGCTGTCGAGCGTGCCGGTCGCGTTCGTGGCTTATGATGTGCTGTACGCCGACGGGCGCGTCCTCATCAACGCGCCGTTCGCGGAGCGTCGCGCGGTTCTGGAAGGGCTGTCGGGTATGGGGGCGCCATTGCGCGTCACGCCGTCGGAGCGCTTCTCGGACGTGGCGAAGCTGGACGAGGCGTTCGACGCGGCGCGGGTGCGTGGGAATGAGGGGCTCATGGTCAAGGACCCCGGGTCGCCCTACAAGCCGGGGCGGCGGGGGCGGGATTGGCTGAAGATAAAGCGGGCACTCGCAACGCTGGACGTGGTGGTGACGGCGGCGCAGGTGGGGGAGGGGCGGCGCAGCCGGTTCCTGTCGGATTACACGTTCGCCGTGCGGGCCAGCGAGACCAATCCCACGCTCCTCAACGTCGGCAAGGCGTATTCCGGGCTCACCGACGTTGAGATCACCCGGCTGTCCGAATGGTTCCGCAGCCACGCGCTCCAGTCGTTCGCCCACGGGAAGGTCATCACGGTCGAGCCGAAGATCGTGCTGGAAGTGACCTTCGACCGCGTGCAGCCGTCCACGCGCCACAAGAGCGGCTACGCCCTGCGCTTCCCTCGCATCCTGCGCATCCGCGAGGATAAGCCGGTGGAGGAGATAGACACGCTGGAAACGGTGCGCCGCCTCGCCGAGGCGGGAGGCGGCGCAGCCGAAGCAGAGACGTAGCGGAGGGCCGTCAGGCGACGCGCGCTTTATCCAGCTCCGCCAGGGCGAGCCGGGTCTCGCCGAGCACCTCGTCGATCTGGGCGGGGCTCTCGAAGCCGATGACCATGTTGTCCAGCACGCCCGAGCCGAGCCCGAAGCGCAGCGATTCGCGGGCCTTCGCGAGACGGTCGTCGCCTTTGGTCACGTCGCCCTGGGCCAGGATCTTCATGCCGATCACGGCCTTGCCGCCCTGCTTCATCTGGGCGAGGACCGGCCTCACCGTCTCGGGCCCGGCGTCCATGTGCTTGCCCCACGGGTTGTAGCGCGCCAGGTCCACCTCCACCCACGGGTCGGCCGCGGCCGCCTTCAGCGCGGCAAGCGAGTGGCAGGAGCACCCGTGCGCCCGGATGACGCCCTTCTGCTTGGCCTCGGACAGCACGTCCTTGACGCCCTGGAAGCGCGTGTTCCAGTCCGGCTCCGTGACCACGTGCATCAGGACGATGTCGATGTACTCGACGCCCAGTTCCTTTCGGAAGCGTTCCAGGTCGGCGCGGGCCTCGTCGGCCGAGCGGTGGATGATCTTGCTCTGGATCACGAACTTGTCGCGCGGCAGGCCCTTGATCGCCTCCTTCAGGTACGGGTGCGAGCCGTACTGGTCGGCGACGTCGAAAAACGTGACGCCCTTATCGAAGGCGTGCCGGATCAGCGCCGTGAAGCGCTCCTGGCCGAGCTTCGTCTGGTTGGACTGCTTGTTGACGCCGATCGAGCCCGTCCCGATCCCGATCAGCGAGGCCTTGATCCCGGTCTTACCCAGCGTTACCGGGTCCGTCAGTCGCCGCGCCGCCGCGGGCGGCTCCTCCGCCGCGTGCACGGTTGCGCCCGCCCCGAGGGCGAGCGCCCCCGCGGTCGTGGCCGTCTTTCCCAGGAACTGCCGCCGGTTCATCTGACTCATCCTGCTTATCCCTTGTCCTTACTATCGTTGCGGTCGTGCGGCGTGCGGCGCTGTGAAAAGCCTCGCGCCCGCCGTTCCTCTCCACGTCATGCACTCTCCCACTAGAGTACCCATGTTTGTCGTTCTGTCTG
>CADCTO010000270.1 GCA_902805585.1 uncultured Armatimonadota bacterium
GTTCCTGTGGACGGGCATCGACTATCTGGGGGAGGCGCGCCGGTGGCCGTCCCGGAGCAACACGGCCGGCATCCTGGACCTGGCCGGGCACAAAAAGCCGGAATACTACTTCCGCCAGAGCATCTGGACGGCCGAACCGATGGTCTACCTCGCCACGCGCGACGTGCCCGCCGGCGAGGAGCAGACCAGCCTGTGGAGCCATAAGAAGGCGGAGCCGGTATGGCACGGGGAGCACGGCGAAACGATCCGGGTGGTCTGCTTCACGAACTGCGAGCAGGCCGAACTGTTCCTCAACGGCCACTCCCAGGGTGTCAAAAACCTGGCGGACGCCGAAGGGCGCGTGCTCTTCTGGGACGTCCCCTACGAGCCGGGGACGCTCACCGCGCAGGGCTTTCTAAACGGCAACGCCGTCACCTCGTCCGAACTGCGGACCAGCGCGACGCCGAAGCAGATCCTGGCCGAAACGGACGCCGCCGTCCTGAAAGCGGACGGCGTGGACCTCGCCCACGTCGAGGTGACCATCGCGGACGAAAACGGCGTTCCGGTCTACACGTCCGACCAGGAAGTGCACTGGGCCATCGAGGGACCTGCGCGGCTGCTGGGGCTCGAAAGCGGAGACCCCGCCAGCCACGAAGACTACCAGGCGCCCCGGCGCAAGGCCTTCCATGGCCGGCTGCTAGGCTACCTGCAGGCGACGACGGAAAGCGGCCTCGTTCAAGTCCGGTTGAGCGCACCGGGTCTGGAGGATACGGTGGTGGCGCTCCGAACGGTAGCGTAACCGTTCCACGAATACCCGAAGGGCGTCATGTCGCATTCGTCACGTCTCTTTCTGAGCGTTCTTGTCGCGCCGGCATTGCTGCTGCCGGCTCGCTCCGGGGCGCCGCCCGCGGAACGCGCGGCGACTCCGAAGATACACTCTTCCGCGACGCCGAGGCGCGCGACCTTCCGCAACCCGCTGAAGCGCGACGGGGCGGACCCCTGGCTGACCTATCACGACGGCTGGTACTACCTGTCCACGACCACCGCCGTCGATATCAAGATCCGCCGGGCGCGGCGTCTGGCCGAACTCAAAAACGCGCCCGATCAGGTCGTCTGGAAGGACGACGACCCGGCCCGCTTCCGCGACCTCTGGGCGCCGGAGTTCTTCCTGCTCGACGGCGGCGGCGGCCGTGGCCCCCGCTGGTACCTGTACTACACCGCCTCCGACGGCGACGACACGCACCACCGGATGTACGTCGCCGAAAGCGCGGGGACGGACCCGCGCGGCCCGTATACGTTCAAGGCCAAGCTCCGGACCGACCCGAACGACGAACACTATGCCATCGACGGCACGGTCCTGCGGATGGAGGACGGCAGACTCTACTTCCTCTGGTGCGGCCGCCCCAGCCCGGCGGGCCAGGGGCTCTACATCTCGCGCATGTCCGACCCGTGGACCCTGGCCGGCCCGCGCGCGTACCTGCCCGCCGACGGCTTCGGATGCGCCGTGGTCCGCGAGGGACCGGCGAGCCTGCAGCGCGGCGGCCGGGTGTTCCTTGCCTACTCCGCCTGCGGCGCCGACACGCCGGATTACAAGGTGGGCCTGCTGATCGCCGACGCGCGCGCCGACCTGATGGACCCCCGTTCGTGGAAGCAGCACCCCGTGCCCGTGTTCGCGCGGGTGGACCAGCACGGCGTCTTCGGGCCGGGCCACAACAACTTCTTCAAATCCCCGGACGGGAAGGAAGACTGGATCGTCTACCACGCCAAGTCCGGCATCGCCAACAGCTACGCCGACCGCTCCGCGCGGGCGCAGCCGTTCACCTGGAACCCCGATAACACCCCGTATTTCGGCCTGCCGCTGCCGGCGGATGCCGACATCCCCGTCCCGTCGGGCGAGCCGCCTCCGGGCGGGTGACCGCTTACGCGCCTGCGCCCCTGTGTTCGCCCTCGGGCCGCTCGGCACGTTCAGGATTTTTTCAGATTCACCCGGTAGAATGGGAGGCAACCTGGCACCGGCCGGGATCCTGCCGTCACACGCCGGGACGCGAAGCGCGCCCCAAGGAGAAGCGACGCGATGCTGCGAAAAGGCCCCACGGTTTCCCCCGTTCTGACCGCTTCGGTGCTCTGCCTCCTGGCCGGCTCCGTCTTCGGTTACTACCTCCGTTTCTTCACCAATGACGAGCCCGGTACCGCCGCCGCCGCGGCCACCGGGACTCCGGCCGCACAAGGTGGCGGCGGCGGTTCGGCGCCTCCCGGCGGCGGGGGTGGCGGCTTCGGGGGCGGCCCCCCGGCGGGCGGGGCCGTGCTGGCCCGGCTCGTGCGCAACCTGGACATGATCGAGACCGTCCAGGGCAAAGGGATGACCCCGGCCCAAGCGCGGGCACTCCTGCCGGTGCTGCAGCAGGTCAAGGCCGCCGACACCCTGCCCGCGGCGGAGGCTGAGAAGCAATCAGCGGCCATCCAGCAGCTCCTGACCCCGGAGCAGAAGCAGGCTCTGGAGAGCCTCCAGCCGCGTCGCGGCGGGGGCGGGGCCGGCGGGGGCGGTGGTGGCGGCGGCTATCCCGGCGGGGGTGGCGGCGGCGGGCGTCCCGACCCGGAGCGGCCTTTCGCGTCCGGGCGCAGTCAGGAGGCGCTCGACAGCCTCATCGCGCGCGCCACGTCCCGGTAAGATCTCGAAGACCGACCGGACGCTCCCGGGGCCGGGAGGCACGGCGTGACCGTGCCTCCCGGTCCGCCCGCACCTCTTCCCTTCACAGCCGCCGGCCCCTGCCTACCCTGCCCCTCGGCCGGCAGAGCTGGCACAACGCCGCCGCGAAAGACTGCACCGCTGCCGGGAGGAGGCGCGGCCCCGCCCGTGGAAGGGGGAGAGCGGAGGTGGCGACGCGATGCAGCATTCCGCACGTTCCGGGGCGACAGGGCCGTCGGGTGCCCGGGGCAGCGGCGCCGCGGGGTCGGCGGCGCTGCGCGTGAGCGCGAACGGGCGCCACCTGGTCCGCCCGGACGGGGCGCCCTTCTTCTGGCTGGGCGACACCGCGTGGCTCCTGTTCCAGATGACCACGCGCGAGGACGCCGACCTGTACCTGAAGACCCGGGCCCGTCAAGGGTTCACCGTGATCCAGGCCGCCCTCGTCATGGGCGAGGAGCGCGTCGGCGGCACGCTGCGGCCCAACGTTTTCGGCAAGCTCGCCTTCCAGGGCGGCGACCCGGCCCGCCCTGATGTGACCCCGGGCGCCACACCCAAACCGAGCACGCACTACGACTACTGGGACCACGCCGACTACATCGTCGAGCGGGCGGGGGCACACGGGCTGACCCTGGGCCTTCTGCCCCTGTTCGTCGGCTACCGGGGGGACGGCTACAGGTACCTCACGCCCGACAACGCCTCCGACTACGGCCGGTTCCTGGGCCGGCGCTACCGGGACAAAAGCCACGTCTTCTGGATACTGGGCGGGGACAACACGCCCGACACGGAGCCCAAGCGCGCCGTTTGGGAGCGGATGGCCCGCGGCATCGCCGTGGGGGCCTCCGGCTCGGAGGACTACGGGCGTACCCTGATGACCTACCACATCAACGGCGGCGCGTCCTCCTCGCAGTGGTTCCACACCGCGCCGTGGCTCGACTTCAACATGACCCAGGTGTGGGGCAGCGAGAAAGACATCTACCCTGCCGTCGCGCGGGACTACGGCCTTGCCCCGGTGAAACCCTGCGGCCTGGGGGAGGGTTCCTACGAGAACGGCCCCCAGTACCCGACTAGGCCGATCGACGCCCTGAAGGTCCGCCGGCAGGCGTACTGGTCCTATCTGGCCGGCGGCTACCACACCTACGGCAACACCGACACCTGGAACTTCGGCTCGTACAAGCCCGAGGCGTCCCAGGACTGGAAGGCGGCGCTGCGCTCCCCCGGCGCCGCCTCGCTGTCCGTGCTGGCGCGCCTTTTCCGCACGCTGGAATGGTGGAAGCTCTCCCCGGAACCGACGGCCATCGCCGGCGGAGCCGGCAGCCCCGGGGAACTCAGTGTGGCGATGCGCTCCGCCGAGGGGGACCGCATGTTGGCCTACCTGCCCGCTCCATCGACCATCTCCCTGCGCCTGGACCGGATCACCGCGTCCAGGGCGGCCCGTGCGACCTGGATCGACCCGCGGACCGGCGCCCGGAGCGCCGTGGGCGCGTTCCCCACGGCAGCGCCACACGCTTTCACGACGCCGCAGGGGTGGCCGGATGCCCTCCTGCTGGTACAAGCGCAGGGGCAGCGTGACAGGGATTGACGGACCAGGAATGCCCGTTAAACAAAGGGGGCGGGCGGCCATCTTGGCCGCCCGCCCCTCGCAATCCTGGTGGGTCGTATAGGACTCGAACCTATGGCCCGCTGATTAAGAGTCAGCTGCTCTACCAACTGAGCTAACGACCCATGACGACGCCCCCATACTGGAGGCGCACTGGATTGTACCACGGGACTAATTGGCGTGCAAGGGGTTTCGCACCTGTCGCGCGCAAAACTGGATCATAGGCGGGCGAGGCGCGGGGGGAACGCGGTGAAGACGACCGACGGCTGGATGAGCACGGCGAGGGGGTTGAGCAGGTCTTCGGAGTCAAGCAGGCCCAGGTCGGTCCAGAGGGTGAAGCGGGCGGCGACGAGATCGGCCCAGACGGGGCGGAGGGGGGCGTGCTCGACGGGCAGGAGGCCGACGCCGCGGGTCGCGGCGGCGTAGTAGCCTTCTTCGCGCTGCGTCAGGAAAAAGGTCATCTCTTCCGGACGGGTGAAGGGCGCGGGCAGGACGGGAGGAACCCCGGGAAGGCCGCGCACGTCCAGAGCGGTCTGGCCGCGCTCGCCGACGGCGCGCAGGGTGTAGGCGGCGTACTGCTCCCGCGTCGGGTCGCCGGTGATGTGCACGAAGAAGCGGGCCTGGTCCACCTCCCGGGCGAGGGCGCGCTGGGAGAGATACGACTCGGACGTGCTCAGGTAGGTGCGCAAAAAGTAGGCGCCCCGCCGGCCGCCCACGCGCGTGAGGATGCGGTACGTGCTCTGGTGGTAGGACAGCCCCGGGCCGGGCAGCGGCGACCAGTGGAAGTGGTCGTTGAAGAAGCACGTGGTCTGGAGGAAGGCGAGGGGCTCGCCGTCCGGACCCGGCAGGCGGTCGAGGGGCAGGCCCTCGGGGACGTGCGGGCGCGCCCGCTGGGCGGGGACCGCGTAGGTGACGATGAGGAAGTCGCGCAGCGTCACGGTCATGGTGGCCGCTCCGCGCTCAGGCGTTTCCAGGCGGCCCTTCCAGCGGCGCACAAAGGCGGGGGTTTCCATAGGGGTGCGGACTCGGTGCCTCCGACTGCCCTTTGGCCGCCCGCGCCTCTTTCTCCTCCCGGGAGGGTTGGGGGGAGGGGACGGCGAATATCCGAGCGGCTGCCTGCAACCGGGCTCGCTTGCTGCGTGTCCGAAGGGCAGAAAGGTGATCCCGGACCGTGAACCGCCAGCCTCAGCACCCTTGCCCGACCTGCCACGGGTTCGCGCGCGTCCCGGTGGCCGACCGGCAGTTCGCCTGCGCGCGCTGCGGGACCGTCCTGCCGCCGCTGCCCTACGTGGGGCGGGGGCGCGGGAACCTGTCGCACCTGTCGCCGGTGCGGATCGGGATGAAGGCGCGGATCGGGGGCAAGGAGTTCCACTGCGTCGGCCGCATCCGCTACGTCCAGGCCGAAGACGACGAGACCTACTACTGGGAAGAGTGGGTGCTTCTGAACCCGGACGGTGACGCGCGCTACCTGGAGTTCGACGAGGGCAAGTGGACGCTGTCCGAGCCGTTCCAGCCCGCGCCCGGCGCGCCCTCGGCGGGCGAGTTCTCGATCGCCGCGGAAGGCGTGCGGTATACGGTCGATGGTCTCTCCGTCACGGTGACGGACGCCGGGGCGTGCCAGGTCAAGACGGTCGAGGGTGAGATCCCGTGGCCGGTGGCGCCCGGCGACCGGCTGCGCTACGTGGACATGGAGGGCGGGGGAGGCTTCTTCTCGGCCGAGATCGGCGGGGACGACGGGGCGGTCGAGTGGTTCCGCGGGCGACGCCTCGACGACCGCGCCGTGTACACGCTGTTCGACCTGCGCGAGCTGATCGCCGACCTGGACCGGCGGGCGGCGGCGGCCCGGTCGCGGCGCTCCTTCGGACTGCTGTGCCTGGCGGTCGCGCTCGCCGCGCTGATCGGCTGGGGGGTGGCGCGGGGCCGGGGGCGCGTGGTGGCCCAGGGGAGCGCGGCCATCGCGAACGTCCCGCAGGAGGGCACGCGCTTCGGACCGTACCGCCTGACGGCGGCGGGGCGCGTCCACCGGCTGCGCGTCTCGTCCAACCTGTCGCAGTCGGCGGCCTGGGTGCAGGCCGTTATCGAGACCGAGGACGCCGGCGAGCTGTTCGACACGGCAGGCGAGCTCTGGGACGAGACCGGCTACGACGATGAAGGCCGGTGGCACGAGTATCGGCTCCAGTCGCAGTCGGACTTCCGGCTGGCCCGCGAGGGCGACGTTTATGTGCGCGTGTACGCGGAGCCCGACACGGCGGCGGCTGCCGCCGGGACCGTGAGCTTCGCCATCGAGGAGGGCGTGTTGTACCCGACCTACCTGGGCTCGTTCGGCGCGCTGTCGCTCGTGCTCGGGTGCGTGTTTTTTCTGACCGGGGCGGCAGGCGCGACGCAGCAGACGTGGCAGGGCATGGGCAGCCGGGGCGGGGCGGCCGGGTCGTGAGCCCCGGCCACCGGATCGGCGCGGCCGTGCTGCTGGCGCTGCTGGCCGTGACCTGGCTGGCTTCCGTCTACGGCTGGGGCTTGCGCTCGACGGCGGTCGCGGACGCCCGCATCCGGGAGAAGCGCCGGAGCGTGCGGACCGGCAGCGGCGGGTACCACGGCGGAGGGCCGCGCTTCGGGAAGTAGGCTGCGCCGGTTTTTAGTGGCCGGCACGATGAACGTCCGGCGCCGATCGTTCAACATCGGGAGGAGTGCGTGAGACCAAAAACGACCTTGCGGAGGACGGGGATTCTGGGCGCGGCGCTCGCCGGGAGTGCCGCGGCGGCGTGGGCGCAGGGGGCGGATGCGGCGGGGCGCTCGCGCCCGACGCTGCTGGACAACATCCTGTCCACCCTGCTGTTCGGACTGATCGGCGTCGTGCTGGCGATCCTGGGCTTCAAGCTGTTCGACCTGGTGATGCGGCACAACATCGAGCAGGAGATCTTCGAGCACAAGAACATGGCGGCGGCCATTCTGGCCGGCGCGGTCGTCCTCGGCGTGTCACTTATCGTGGCCGCGACCCTGCTGGCGGACTGACCGGGCAGAACGCATGGCAGCACCCACGCTGACGGGGGAAGTCGCGGGTTCGCCTGCGGCCCCCGCGCTCTCCGGCCAGGAGCGCGTCGAGGCGCTGACGCTGCTCGGCACGGTCTTTCTGGTCGCCGCCTGCGGGTTGATCTACGAGTTGTTAATCGCGACGATCTCCTCGTACCTGCTGGGCGGCAGCGTCACGCAGTTTTCGCTCTGCATCGGCGCGTTCATCGGCGCGATGGGGATCGGCTCCTACCTGTCGCAGTTCGTCCAGCGCGGGCTGTTGCGCGTGTTCCTGCTGACCGAGATCGGGTTGAGCATGGCAGGTGGATTTTCCGCCTGGGTGTTGTTCGCCGCGTACGCGGCGGCGGGCCCCTGGTACTACGTCGCCCTGTTCGGGCTGCTCATCGTCATCGGCGGGCTGACCGGGCTGGAGCTGCCCCTGCTCACGCGCCTTCTGCACCGCTACGGCGCCTTGCGCACGATCATCGCCCAGGCGCTGTCGTTCGACTACGTCGGCGCGCTGCTCGGCTCGCTCGCCTTCCCCCTCCTGCTGCTGCCCGCGCTCGGCACCACCCGGACCGCGTTCCTGGTCGGCCTGCTGAACGTCGGCGTCGCGGCCTACAATGTGTGGGTGTTCCGCCACCGGCTGCACGCACCGGCCGCGCCGTTCGCCCTGTGCGGCGCGCTCGCCCTCACGCTGGTCGGCGGGTTCGTCGT
>CADCTO010000271.1 GCA_902805585.1 uncultured Armatimonadota bacterium
GTTTTCTTGGGCATGAAAACACCTTTCGCGCGCCTGCCTTCGGCAACTTCAGTATCGCACAGCGCCGCGACCGTTGTCAAGAACGCGCCCCGGTCCGTCGCGGAACGCCGTGCTACCGTGGCGGCGGCGACTCGCCGGGGCGCAGGAACGCTTCCAGAAGTCGGTTGACGCGCTCGGGCTCTTCGTGCTGCACCCAGTGGGTCGCGCCTTCGATCCACTCCAGGCGGCCGTCATCACAGAGGTCCACACTCGGGCGCGCCATCTCGCCGCCGAGGAAGCGGTCCCGGGCGCCCCAGATCAGCAGCGTCGGGACGCGGATGCGCGGGTCGCCGCCCGGCACGGGCGGCCGCCACGCGGCGGCCCGGTACCAGTTCAGCATTGAGGTGTAGGCGCGCGGCTGCGACCATGCCCGGCGATAGTGCTCCAGGTCGGCGGCCGTGAACGTGCCCGGACGGCTCGTGCGTATCAGGGCCTGCGCGGGCGCGCGCCAGTCCCCCAGGCGGGCGAGTGCCTCGGGCAGCCAGGGGGTCTGGAAGAAGCCGATGTATGAGCTTTTCAGCATCTGTGCGGGGTTAGTGAGGGCGTTCTTCCGGAAGACGGTGCCGTGGGGGGCGTTGAGGACGACCAGGCGGTGGAGGCGCTGCGGGTACCGGTGGGCGAGCCACCAGGCGAGCGCCCCGCCCCAGTCGTGCCCGACCAGGAAGGCTTTTTCACGTCCGGCGGCGTCGATCAGGCCGATCACGTCGGCCGCCAGCACGTCGGTCCGGTAGCGGGAGACGCCCTTCGGCTTGCCGCTCCGGTTGTAGCCGCGCTGGTCCGGGGCCCACACCCGGTACCCGCGCTCCGCCAGATACCCGATCTGGTGGCGCCAGCCGTACCAGAACTCGGGGAAGCCGTGGAGCAGCAGCACCAGGGACCCGTCTTCGGGTCCCGCCTGGACCACGTGCAGACGGACACGGTTTGTCACCACGTCGTGATGTTCCAAACTGATCGGCATTCGCGTACCGCTTTCCCGGGTGTTTGCTCATCCACGTTTTCACGGATGGTGCGCCGAATCCTGCGCCTCAGCAGCCTCACAGCGGCGAAGGGCGCGCCCATTCCGGACCGGGCGCGGCAGCCGCGCCGGAGGCGGGGCCCGGCCTGAGGACAGGGCGGCCGCATGCCGATAATGACACCAGTCCTTTTTACAGCCGCCCTTTACCCGATAACCCACAGGAAGCCGAAGCGATGAGCCAGATGCTACTCAACAGCCCCGCCATCAGCGCCTCCGCGGATGCCGCCGCGCTGCAGCGCATCATCGAGGGCAAGATGAAGGACCTGCCCACGCTGCCGATCCTCGTCGCCAAGATCCTCCAGACCGCGTCCTCGCCCACGGCGTCCGCCCGGGACCTGCAGGCCCTGATCGCGCTCGACGCCGGGCTGACCGCCAAGGTGCTGCGCCTGGCGAACTCGTCGTTCTACGGCCAGCAGCGGCGGATCACCACGCTGGGCGACGCCGTGGTCATCCTGGGCTCCAACACGATCCGGAACCTGACGCTGTCGGCGTCCATGCTCGACTCGCTCCAGCCGCGCGGCGCCGCCCGCGTCTTCGACTGGCGCGCCTACTGGGAACACTGCAACGGCGTGGCCCTGTGCGCGCGCCGGCTGGCGCGCCGGCAGGGGCTGCCCGGCCCCGCCGTCGAGGAAGCGTTCGTCGCCGGCTTGCTGCACGACATCGGCAAGCTGTTTCTGGGCAAATACTGCCCGGACCTTCTTGCCGAGGTCGTCCTGACGTCGGAAACGTTCCGCATCCCGATGGTGGACGCCGAGTGGCGGCTGATGAGCACCACGCACGCGCTGCTGGGCCAGCAGATCGCGGAGCAGTGGAGCTTCCCGCCCGGCCTCTGCTCGGCCATCGGCGCGCACCACGACCCGGAAAGCTGGCGCGACGACCCGACGCTCACCTACCTGGTCCACGCCGCCGACGTGCTGACGCAGCAGGCCGGCATCGGCGCCCGGGACGCGACGACGCTTCGACTGCACCGCGACGTGGACGATTGGCTCCACCTGACCAGCGTCGAGCGTGAAGACCTGCTGGAGCAGGTCACGGACGAGATGGTGAAGACCCAGAAGCTGCTGGGCTGGGAGGACGAAGACGCCGCCACGGCGGCGGGCGGCGAAGACTTCGCCCTTCCCGGCCAGGCTTCCGGGGGCGGCGGGACGCCGCCTCCCGGGCCGGAACCGACGCCGCAGGAACGGGTCCATTCCCGTGCGCTCGCCATCGCGTCGGTAAACACCCTTTCCGAGATCGAGACGCTGCTGACGGCCGGGGCGAAGTCGCTCCTGCCGCTCTGGGGGAGCGCCCTGTTTTTGTGGGACGACGACGCGGCCCGCTTCGTGCCCGGCGCGGGTTCCGAAGGCGAACTGCTGACCCGGATCGGCGAGCAGCAGATGCGCGAATCCCTGCTCGACCGGGCGCTTTCCGCCCGCGCCCCGTCGCCGCGACCGGTCACCGTGGACGGCCCCCGGTCGCTCAAGGCGCTGGCCGACGGGCATCGCTTCCTGTTGTGCCCGCTCGCCGACGGCCGGAAGACCGTCGGCTTCCTGCTGATGGGACAGTCCGCCTCGGCAGAACCGCCGAGCCCCCAGGCCGCCGAGGACATGGCGACCCTGGCGGCCTATGCGACTTCGGGCATCGTGCGCGTGCAGTCGTTCCGCACGTCGGTCGCCGCCCTTTCCGCGGCCATCGACGCCCGCGACCCCAACGGCGCCGGTCACTCGCAGCGGGTCCGTGACATGGCCGAAGCCTGCGGCCGCGCCCTCGGACTTTCCGATGCCCGCGTGGAGACGCTGGGCGTGGCCGCGCTGCTCCACGACGTCGGCAAGATCAGCATCCCCGACCGTATCCTGAACAAGCCGGGGCAGCTCGATCCCGATGAGTTCGACAGCGTCGCCGGCCACGCGGCCTCCGGCGCCCACCTGGCCGGGCACACGTTCGGCGCGGTCATGCCGTTCATCCTGTGCCACCACGAGCGCTGGGACGGGCAGGGCTACCCCGCCGGCCTCCAGGGGGCGCAGATACCCGTGGAAGCGCAGATCATCGCCGTGTGCGAGGCGTGGGACGTGATGCGCACCGGCCAGACCTACCGCGGCGCGCTCTCCGCCGAGGCGGCGCGCGAGGAGCTGCGCCAGGGGAGCGGAACGCAGTTCAATCCGGCCGTGGTCGAGGCGTTTCTCGCGCCCGACCCGGTCGCACAGGAAGCGCAGGCGCGCCCAGCAACAGTGCCCGTGAAGTATGAAGGGGCAAGAACGTGATGAGCGGCGTCGCTGCGACGCCGGTAATGGCGACCGACCGCACGATGACGGTGCTCGATCAGGAGATCGCGGATCTGGCGCCGCGGCCCCTGGTGGCCGCACGGCTACTCGAGGCGCTGGGGAACACGGAGTCGGCGGTCGGCGACTTGTCCCGACTGATCGCCATGGACAAGGGCATTACCGCCGAGGTGTTGCGGCTCGTCAACTCCACCTACTACGGCTTCCCGCGCCAAGTGACGACCATCGGCCAGGCCGTGGTCATCCTGGGCTTCAACACGGTCCGGAACCTCGCCCTCGCCGTCTCGACCTTCGACACCTTCGACGCAGGTCGGAACGCGCCCATCGACCGCAACCAGTTCTGGGAGCACTCCATCGGTGTTGCCGTGTGCGCTCAGATCCTGGCCCGCCGCAAACGCTTGGCGGTCAAGGTGGTCGAGGAGGCCTTCCTCGGCGGCCTGCTGCACGACATCGGGAAGCTGTTCCTGTGCCAGCATTTCCCGGACGACTACCGGGCCGCCATCGACGAGGCGTGGCGGCAGAAGGTACGCGTCACCGTAATGGAGCAGCGCTATTGCGGCGCCTCGCACCCACTGATCGGCGCCAGGATCGCCGAAAAATGGAACCTGCCCCCGTCGCTGGCGGCGGCCATCGGGCGGCACCACGACGTGTCGCGCGCGCAGGACAATTTCGAGATGGTCGCCCTGGTGAACGCGTCGGACGCGCTCACGAACGCCAGCAAGATCGGTCTCGTCGGCGACCCTCTGCCCCCCACGCTCTCTCCCGAAGTGGCCGCCTGGCTGGGCGTGGACGCCAGGATGCTGCAGGAGGTGCAGGAAGAGCTGAAGGTCAAGGTGGACGACGCCCGGGAGTTCCTCCGCATGGCAGCCGGGAAGTAGAGACGGCCGGACGCGGCCCCGGTGTCGGTGGGTGAGGGAACCGCCGCCACGGCGTCGCTGCGCTCCTTGCGACCCGGCGGCCCCAGAACGCCGCCGGTGACCTGCGGCTGTCGCCCTGATGAGGCTCGCGCTAGCGGCTCCCGAGCAGGATCACGAGCATGCTGGTGAGGATGAACAGGGCGATGTTGATGAGGAGGGGCTTGTCTTCCAGCAGCACCGCGTCCGGCGCCTCGCCCATGCCCTTCCGGTGCGTCAGGTAGAGGTACCGGAAGATGCCGTACAGCACGTACGGGATCGTCAGCATCATCCAGGGGCGCTCTTTGCCGGTGGCGGACGTGAACGTGTAGAGCGAATACGCCATCATCGTCACGGCGGACACGATGGTGATCATCTGCTCCAGCATCGGCAGGGAGTAGTCGGCCAGGATGCGCCGCGTGGCCGGGTTGTCCCCCAGCGCGGCCAGCTCGCCCCGCCGCTTGGTCAGGCCCAGGAACAGGGCCAGCAGCAGCGTGCACAGCAGCAGCCACTCCGAATTGGGCACACCGATCGCGAACGACCCGGCCGCCGCCCGCAGCACGAAGCCCGATGCGAGGGCGAACAGGTCCAGCAGGACGACGTGCTTCAGGTGGAAGGAGTAGGCGAGCTGGATCAGGAAGTAGACGGCCGCCGTCAGGAAGAATTTCGGGCTCGTCGGGTTGACGAACCAGGCCCCGACGAGCGAAAGGGGCAGCAGGACCGCGAACGCCGCCCACGCGGTGGGGATCGGCAAACGCCCCGAAGCGATCGGCCGGTTGCGCTTCTTCGGGTGCTTCCGGTCCGCCTCCACGTCCACGATGTCGTTCAACAGGTAGACGCAGCCGGACAACAGGCAGAAGACCAGGAAGCCGGCCCCGACGTTGATGAAGTCCTGTGCGGCGTGCTTCTTATCGAGCGTGAAGAGCAGGGCCGCGAAGAGGAACGCGTTTTTCGTCCACTGCTTGGGCCGCAGCGCCAGCAGGAGGGCCGCGGCCCGCGACAGCGGCTTCGCGCGCCCTCCCCCCTGCACGGCGGCGGCCTCCTGGGCCTGAGTATTACTCAGCGACATTGACCGAGACGCTCACGCTGGCCGGTTTCTTGATGTTGTCCTGGTCGGTCACGGTGAGCGTCACCGCGTACGTCCCCGGCTTGCGCCACGTCTGCTGCACCGTCTGTCCCACGCGATCTTCCTTCTTGTCGCCGTCGAAGTCCCACGAATAGCGCAGGGTCGCCGCGCCCGCTTCGGCCTGCCCGGTGAACGCGATCGCATCGTTGATGAACGCGACGGGCTCGTCCAGCGGCGCGATGTTGATCTCGGTCTCGTCGGTGATCACGCTGATCTCGCCGATCTGGAACTCCTGGTATTTGTCGCCGAAGACCGCGATCTGCGCCACTCTGGCGGCGTCACCCGTCGGCACGGCGGCGGGTGCGGCGGGTGCGGCGGTACCCGCTGCTCCGACAGTAGGGTGGGCGGGATGGCCCGAACACCCGGCTGTCGGGGCAGCGTGCCGCCCGCGGTCACCTGCGGTCGACGGTCTGGGTGGCGAGGGCGCGGGCGGCCGGCTTGAGGGCGAGCGCCCCGAGGACCGCGGCGCCGCCGAGCGCCAGCGGCGGCGCGGGCAGCGCGGCGACGGCGCCGGCGGTCTGGGGCAGGGTCGTCATCGACGGCGGCATGAGCACGGTGTCGAGGACGTGGATGACGCCGTTGGCGGCGGTGATATCGGTGCGCGTCACCGTGGACGAGCCGTTGAGGCGCACGGTGCCGCCCGTGACGGCGATGCGGATCGGCTCGCCCTGGACCGAGCCGGCGCTCTGCAGCTGGAGCACGTCCGCAGCCAGGACGCGGCCCTGCACAACGTGGTAGGTGAGCACGGCGCGCAGGCGGGCGGGATCGGCGAGCAGCGCGGTGAGCGTGGCTTCCGGCACCTTGGCGAAGGCCGCGTCGGTGGGAGCAAAGACGGTGAACGGGCCAGGGCCCTTGAGCGTGTCGACCAAACCAGCAGCCTGCAGCGCGCGTGCCAAGGTAGAGAACTGACCGGCCGCGACGGCGGTGTCCACGATGTCGAGCAGCTCGCTGGCGGCCGGGCCCACGCGGACGTCGGTCTGCACCCACAGGTTCGGGAAGCGGGCCCGCAGCGCGTCGACCTGCTCGTCCAGGTACTGCGCAGGGCAGCGCCGCGCCGGGAGCAGCGATGACAATGACCACGCAAGACTGTGGCAGTCGCGCGCAGAACTGTGGGAGTTTTCCCTGGCGGACTGCCCCAACAAGAAAGACGAAGACAGGCGCGGTCGTCGCGTCGCCAACGCTCCCGCCGCGGGCACCGGCCCGGACGGCTGACCGGCTGCAGGCGGTCAGCCCCGGTGCGGATGAGCACCTGCGGGAGGCCATCACGGCCGACGAGACGTTTGCGCTCGTGCACGCTTCGCTGGCGGCGGTGCTCCTTGAGCAGGGCCAGGCTGCCTTGCCCACAAATGGCCTACATGTTCATCCCCCGGTAGGCCGACGCGGTCATTGGTCCCGTCCCACGTGCCCGATGTCTGTGGCCGGGTGAGATGGTTGGCGCCGATCAGCCGACTTGTCACCAACCTGACAGCCGGGTACAGTTGGGCGCAGCCTCCAGCCTACGTGGCAGCCGAACACAGGCGGTCACGTAGTGCTCAGTGCCCAACCGTAGTGCTGACGGCGTCGCTGCTCGGGTCGGTCAGGTGGTGCGACTTCTGGTACCGGTAGTCGCGCAGCCACCGGGGCCACCATGCTGTGGAACCCCCACGAGGGCCGAAGTAGGACGATGACGCCGCTCACGTTACCACGCTTCGATCGTAGGTACCCGGCTCGGGCAGCAGCCCCGCGCGCAGTGCGACGGCAGTCGCCGCCGCCCTCGAGGTGACGCCGAGTTTGGCAAACACGTTCTCCAGGTGCCGCCCCACCGTCTTCTCGCTGATCACGAGCTCCGCCGCGATCTGGCGGTCGGTCAGGCCGTCTGCCACGAGCCGCAGCACTGCTTCCTCGCGCGGCGTGAGGCGGTGCAGGCCGTCCTTGCCGTGGTCCCTCCCGGCGGCGGACGGCGGTGTCGGCCGTTCGGCTTCGACCACCGGCTCAAGCGCGAGCGCCACCACCTCCTGGAGCGACAGCGCCGCCCCCTCGGCGTGTGCGCGCGCCCAGGTCTCCGCGTCCCCGGACCTGCCGGACGCAGCCAGCGCGTCGTGGAGCAGCTGGCGCACGGCTCCCAGGCGAAAGCGAACGCCGAACGACCCCACCGTGATCCGGGCACGGGATGCTGCGCCGGCGGCGGTGCTGGGGCCAGGGGGAGGTCGGTGGGCATCGGCCGACGCCCGAGAGTCGCTCGAAACCAGGCGCCAGGCGGCCCCGGAGAGCCGTGCGGTGGTGGTGGTCCGGGGCCCCATCGTCAGGTCAGGGTACGGCGCGGAGGAGGTGGAGTCAACGCGCCGGGGACGTGCCACCAGGATGGAGGAGACGCCAAGGCAACGCGGCGGCAGCGCTCGGCTCTGCGGCCCCTACCGCTTTGCGCCGAGCGGAGCCACTGGGCGACACGCGTCACCGAAGCGGCCAGTCCGCACGCATGGCCGAGGTCGCGTCGCCGCGGGTGTCAGTCCGCCTGTGTGCCGGCTGGCCGCATCGCGGCGCCGGCCGTGCCCACCAGCAGGAGCACGGCCGCCACCCACGGCGCGGGCGAGGGGGTCGTGCGCGTCTGCGTGTCCGGCGCGGCCTCCGTCGGCGT
>CADCTO010000272.1 GCA_902805585.1 uncultured Armatimonadota bacterium
TTCCGCAAAGCGGGCGGGCGGGCGGGCGTGCTTCAAAGGCGTACCCCAAAGGCGTACCCCAAAGGCGTACCCCAAAGGCGTACCCCAAAGGCGTACCCCAAAGGCGTACCCCAAAGGCGTACCCCGTCCCTATTGCGAGGAAACCGGGCAGACAAACGGCGTCCCGCCCGGTTTTCCTGGTCCAACGGTCGGGTAAGCGGTTCGTGGCGGCTGCGCGCTGAACGCTGAGCACTCAGCCGGCCAGCGCACAAGAAACGAGGAAAGTTATTGTGAACGAACCGTTCATCATGCGGCCGGGCGACACGTTCGTGGCGCGGGAGTGCGGGTGTGCCTTCACGGTGACCTCCGGACCGAGTAGTGACGACATGGCGACGCAGGCCCCGCGCTGCTGCTGCGGCCACGAGATGAAGAAGCAGGGCGCGGAGCAGAACAACCAGAGCATGACCGGCGGCGCGGCCAGCGGCGTGCCGCCCGCGACGGCGCGCTGACGGGCCACAGCCCATAAACTATCGGAGGCGAAACGAAAAGGGCCGGGCGGATGAGCCGCCTGGCCCTTTCGTTCGGCGGGCCACGCCCGAACGCGATCGGTTACGCCTCCATCTCCTTCTTGGGCGGGAAGCCGTGCTGCTTGCGGCCCACGTCCCCGTCGAACTGCATGGACGACTTGTACAACTCGAAGCGCCCGTCGGCGGCCTGGGGCGCGACGCGGCGGCGCAGGGCCTCCATCTCCGCCTTCGCCATCGGCGCGAAGTCGCGGACGATGCCGAGGTTCTGGCGCAGCACCTCGAGCGAGTCGATGCCGCTGACGAGCGTGGCGATGGGCAGGCTCAGCACGTAGCGGATCGCCTCGGAGACGGACAGCGTGCCCTTCTTGATCGCCTCGCCGTTGCCGCTCAGGCTCTTCATCCCGATGGCGGCGATGCCCCGCCGGTTCAGTTCGGGCAGGACCTCAGTCTCGAAGGAGCGGTAGGTGGCGTCGAAGGGGTTGAGCGGCAGCTGGCAGGCGTCGAAGGGATAGCCGCGGGCGAGCATCTCCAGATGGATGTCGGGGTGCTTGTGGCCGGTGAAGCCGACGAAGCGCGTCTTGCCCTCCCGCTTGGCCTGATCGAGCGCCTCGACCACGCCGCCGGGGGCGAAGTGGCGCTCCGGGTCGTTCTCGTACACGCACTCGTGGATCTGCCACAGGTCCACGTGATCCGTTTGCAGGCGCTTCAGGGACTCCTCCAGCTGGCGCATCGCCACCTTCTTGTCGCGCCCGTGCGTGCAGACCTTCGTCATCAGGAAGGCCTTGTCGCGCCGTCCCCGGAGCGCCTTGCCCATCCACTCCTCGCTCTTGCCCTCATGATACTCCCAGGCGTTGTCCATGAAGGTAAGCCCGGCGTCGAGGGCCTCGTGGACGATGCGGACGGCCTCCGCCTCGATCTTGGCCTCGCCGAGGGTGTGCCCGCCCAGTCCGAGGGCCGACACCTCGACCTTCGCCCGCCCGAAGGGGCGGCGAGGCATCGCGCCCGCCCCCGCCCGCTCCCCCTGCGCGGCGAGCAGGTGATCGCCGCCCGCGACGCCGCTCACCAGCGCCCCGGCCCCGACCGCCCGGAGAAACCCGCGCCGGCTGAAATCCGAATCCGTTTCCATCGTACTCCCTCTTTCTCGGGCCGCACTATCTCTGCTATCTGCCGAACGCCGTCCTCAGCCCCTCGGCGGCGAACTGGTTGGCCTGTTTGGCCGCGTCCACGACCGCGGCCATGCCGAAGAACTCGTGCGCCACGCCCGTATAATCCTGGTACCGTACGGGCACGCCGCCGGCGCGCAGTCTGTCCGCGTACATCCGGCCCTCGCTGCGCAGCGGGTCGATCTCGGCCGTGATCACGGTCGCGGGCGGCAGGTCGCGCGTGACGCTGGCCCGCTGCAGGTTGACGAGCGGGTTGTTGCCGAAGTTGACGT
>CADCTO010000273.1 GCA_902805585.1 uncultured Armatimonadota bacterium
CCCTGTACGGCGCTGGCGCACGTCATCGCCTCATCCGCTACGGAACAGAAAGGGATTCAGGAGAACGATGAAGACGCTTCAGTTTGCGGCAGCCGCGCTCACGCTCGCTGCTCTATCCGCCACCCCGACGCTCGCACAGCCCACCACGCCCGCCGGCGACGCCACTGCCGGCAGCGCGCCCGCGGGCGGCGCCTCGCAGCCCGGGACCGCCGGCACAATGTCCGGCGGCGCCATGCAAGGCAGCACGATGAACCCGATGGCGGGCATGACGCCGCAGGAGCAATATCGGGCACGGTGGGTCTGGTATAACCTGGACGAGCGGCAAATGCGGCGCTATACGGCCGCCGGTTTCGACGAGGCGACCATCCGGGCCGGGGCGAACATCGCGCTGCGGACCGGTCTGGACCTGGGCTACGTCCTGCGGCGCATCCAGGTGACGGGTCTGCCGCTGGTCCAGGCGGCTGTCATGTTCGGCGTCCCGGCTACCTCCATCACCGAGGACATCCCCGGCATGGGCATGAGCACCATGGTGACGAGCGGCTCGATGGGCGGCAGCATGCAGGGCGGTATGGGTGGATCGACGGGCGGCGGCACGCAGGGCGGTACCACGACGCCCGGCGGTACCACGACGCCCGGCGGCACGCAGGGCGGCACCACGACGCCTGCCACTCCGGCAGAGCCTGCCACTCCGGCAGAGCCTGCCACTCCGGCAGAGCCTGCCACTCCGGCGACGCCTGCCAACCCGTAGGCTCCTCGCTAGCGAACAAAGAGGCCCCCCGGCTCCGAGAGCCGGGGGGCCTCTTGCTTCGCGCGTTTTTAGTCGAGGTAGCGCGGTTTGGCGTTCGCCCGCAGGACGGTGAGCAGTTTGATGGACTGGTCGGCGATGCCGCGCCGGATCGCCTGCAGTTCCGCGGGCGGCAGGGTCGAGAGCGGCCGGGTCATCGCGTCGCGCAGGAACGTTTCCGCCTCCTCCGTCTCCACCTTCGCCAACTGCAGGTCCTTCAGTTCCCGGATGTAGGTCTTCAGGTTCGTGATGTAGCGGATGTCGTCCACGCCTTCGCGGGTCGCTTCCCACTGCAGCGTGTCGAGGACGCCTCCGGGGACCGGGTAGGTGACCATCTGCGGTCGAAGTACGGGCGCCGCCCCGCTCGCTTCCGCCGCGGCCGCCTTCTCCCCGTAGGGGTCACCGCCGCCGGGCACGAACTGGTAGGGGCCGGGGAACGCGCCGTAGAGCGGCGAACTGTTCAGGCCCGTCCGGTACAGCAGGTAGCCCGCGTACAGACGGTTCCGGAGCGGGTCCTCCTGGGCCAGGTTCCACGACCACCAGTCTCGCTGGTTCTTCTCGCGCCGCCCGCCCGCGAGCAGCCGCTGCGGGTACTCGGAGGCGACGTTGTAGACCGGCACGTCGATCGTCTGGCCGAGCGCGTCGAGCATGCTCTGGCTGGTGATCGGCGCGACGATCACCGCGCGTTTGTTGGCGGCGCGGATCAGGCTGAAGTTGTCGGAAGCCGACGCCACCCGCTCGCCGAGCAGAGCGGCGGGCGTGCCATAGTAGATGTCGAAGGTCGGCGGAAGCCCGATCTCGGCCCGCAGCCGCTCGATCTTCTCCACGTCATCTTTGCCGTTGACCGGCGACATCACCACGACCGGCCCCACCTGGCTCAGCCCCGCCTCTTTGTAAACGCGCAGAGCGTCGGCGAGCGCGGGCATCGGATCGTACAGCGAGACGAACCGGAAACCGTGGTCGCGGATGTTGGCGAGCTGAAGCCGGAGTTCGTCCTGCGTCACGACCGGGGCGCCCGCCGGGGCTCCCTCGGCGGAAAGCCGGCTGCGGAGGTCCATCCCGTACTGGAGGAACGGCATGCGCAGGCGCATCGGGAGGACTTCGAAAGCGATCGGGACGCCGGTGGGTTTCACCCCGGGCGCCGAGAAGACCAGCTTGCCGCTGTACACGCCGGGCGCCTGGTTTTTGGGAATCCGGACGGTGATCCAGAACTGCTTGCTGGTGCCCGCGGGGATGGTGGTCACCGGGTCGCCCGTGAGGCGAACGGAGAACGGCGCCATGGCGGTCGCGGCGGTCGCGGCGGCTGGCGGCGCTGCGGCAGCGCTCGTCAGGGCGCCGCGCCCAGCGGTGAGCGGAACCCGGTCGTCCTTTACCAGCAGTTCCGGCACCATCACGGATGCGCCCGGCTCCACGTAGGGCGACAGGCCCGCCTGCTCCCACACCTTCACCACGTGGATGTCCAGAGCCGTGCGCGGCAATCTCGACTTCCGGGATTCGGACATCAGGTCAAACGGTACCGTGGCCGTGGCGTCTTTCAACTCTTTGCCCGCGTACACGGCGAACGTCATCGGCTCCGTCTCTTCCGCGCAGGCGAAGGCTGAGAGCGTCAGTTGCTTCGGCAGTTCCGACGGGGCGGGCGCCGATTCGGGAAGGATGGGGTCGAACGGCGGCCGCAGATAGACCACGTACGGGATCGGGGCGGTCTTGAGCCGGGTCAGCAGAGCGGGTGCGTGGAGCTGCTTCTCGGCGGCGGAGCGGGCGCGCACCACGATCTGGAGCGAAGCCGGCGCGCTGCGGACGAACGCCGGCAGGCGGTTGACGTTCAGCGAAAGCGTGCTCACCTGGTCGTAGTTGCCGGACGCGCTCCAGGCGATCGGCCCGGCGTCGAAGTTGTCGATGGCCGCGAGCGCGGGATCGGCCGGCGCCGCACCGGCCGTGGTCCAGCCCACGTCATCGATAAAGATCTTGGCAGCCGTGCCCGTGACGGCGAACTGGACGTTATCGGCGGCCGACAGCGCAGGCGCGGGCGCGTTCAGGTTCTGCTCGGAACGGAACGCGAATTCCGCGAGGGGGACCGTCACGGTCTTCCACCCCGCGAAATCGATGGTGATCGGCCGCGCGCCGAAGTATGCGCCCACGTCCTGCCCGGCGCCCAATGCCAGGAGGCGCGCCTGGACCCGCGCGCCGGATCTGTCGCCGAACACGCTGAAGCGCAGGGCGCCCGCGCCGGCCGGCGCGGGCGTATCCAGCTTGCGGGTCGCCAGGGCGCGGATGGCGGCAGTGGGGGGCGCCGGCGCGCGCGCAGCAGCAGGAGGAGGTACCGTCGCCGCGGGCGCAGGCGGGGCCGGTTTGGGTGTGGTAGGCGGAGCCGGGGTCTTCGCGGGGGCCGGATCCGCGGGTGCGGGAGCGAGCTCGGGAACCGCCGCGGGCGCCGTCGGGGGAGCTGGTTCCGTGGCCGGCGCCTCGGTCGTGGGTGTTGCCGGCACGGGCGCCGTGGGCTCTGGTATGGCCGGCGGCGTGGTCTCGGGCGCAGGAACTGGCGCTTCGGGCGCCGTGGGCTCGGGCGCGGCGGGCGCAGTCGGTGCCGCAGGCTCAGGCGCGGCGGGTGCTTCCGGTGCCGCGGGCGCCGGGGGCTCGGCCGGGACCTGGCCTCCGGCTACGAGCGGCGGTAGTGTTACCAGGGAAGCGGCGGCAGCCAGCGAAAGGAACCAGCATGTTCGGCCGCGTAGCCGGGGTCGCACGGAACGGCGGTGTTGCACGAAGAAATACCTCCTCAAAACGAAGGCCCCGGTGGATGCCACAACCGGGGCCCGCTGCATGGTAGTGTTCGTTGTCAGCCCTCGCTTGATTGAGAGGGCGTGCGTCGGCTAAAAGTCGCGGGTAATATCCCCGCCGTGCGAGATGGCGCTGACGAACCAGTCGCCGTCCACATAGATCAGGGTGTACCGGACTTGCGCCACACGGGTGCCGCCCTCGCCGCGCGCACGGTAGGTGTGCGTCCCGTACGCAGTCACCAGCCCGTCGGTGCGGTCCCGCACGTCGCGGAAGCGGAACGACTCGGTGGTGACGCGGTCGAGTGCGTCGGAGGCCATTTCCAGGAACGTGTCCCGCCGCAGCGAGTACGCGTAGCGTTCGCCCTGGAAGACGCCGATCGAGAGGTCGGGCGAGACGTGGCGCCGCAGGGCGCGCAGGTCGTTCTCTTCCCAGAACCGCGTCAGGTCGTTCAAGGCGGCCCGCAGACCCCGCCCCCGGTAGACGTCGCTCCCGTAGTAGCGGTCCTGGTCCGACCACGGGGAGAACGAACCCACCTCGCGCCCGTTCAGGTACCGATAAGGCGACGTGACCACATACGACGAGCCGATGTACGGCGGACAGTCATAGTAGTGGAACGGGGACAGGTACGTCTGGCGCGGGATGTAGATCGTCGAGTAGCCCGAGAAGATCGTCGTGCCCCAGCGGTCACGATACCGCGCGACGCCACCGGACGACGCCGGGCGGCTGGGCAGCCGGCGCGGCAAAGCCCCGCGCCGGAACGCGTTGTCACGGCGGTCGTTCGGGTCCGGCTTGGGCGGGAGCGGCGTGTAGCCGTTATCCGGCCGGAAGATCGAGCCGGGCGGCAGCGAGCCGTTGGGCGGCAGTCGCTTCGGCGAGTCGGCCGGGCGGTCGAACACGCTCGTGGGCGGTCGCTCGAACGGCGAGCGTGCATTGCGTTCGAACGGCGACGGCGTGTTGCGTTCGAACGGGGACGTGGTTTGCCGCTCGAACGGCGAACGCTCCCGCCGCTCCAACGTCGGCCGTGACGAGCTTGACGGACTGTCGTAGGGTCTATCCGGCCGCGGTGCATAGTCAGGACGGCTGTTGTTGTCCGGGCGCCGCGACAGCCGCCCGGACAGGTCCCCGAGCGACGAGCGTTTCGTGGACGACATGTTCCGGTCGCTCGTCGGCGCGTTGCTGCTGTTCGCGGACGGCGTCGGCGTGCTTCGACGCAGACGTCCTTGCGCTGACGCGGGCAGCGTCAGCGCCGGGAGCGCCGCCAGCAGCCCGGTCAACGCTGCGGCGGCCATGCGCTGGGCTCGTTTCATCTCGTCTCTTCTTTCGGTTTCACTCCGGTCGCGTTCGCGCCGGCGTAATCAGTTGCAGCCGCGGCGTCTGCCGCAACGGCGGCGGGTTCACGCCCTTGATCCGGGTCCCCGGCGGCACCCCCTGGAGGTACAACGGATGGTAAGGACCCACGTCCTCACCACGGTACAGGAGGTCGCGCTGAATCACGGCGCTCCTCTCGCTTTCAGGTACGGGAACAATCAGCCCCCGAATTCCCGGCGCCGTCGTGATGATCACGTTGTGCTGCCCCGGGAACTGCTTCAATGAAGGTAACGAACGTTTCGGTACGAATGTGACATCTACGGCGGCCCGCGCGTCTTTCCCGATTTTCCCCGCGGGCGCCGGGGCAAAAACCTTCCCCGGGCTCGGCGCGACGCGGCTGCCGGTGGCGACGGGGGGCGCATCACCGGCGGCGGCCAGTGGCAGAAGGGCCATCAGCGCGGTGAAAGTGAGTGGCGTGGCCCGGGGCCGTTTCCTGGAAGCAAAAACATCGGTCTGCTGCATCGGGTGGTTCCTCCTGCAAGAACACGGATCGCTTACGGATTAGAGTACCCGGGGCGCCGTCCGCTTCAAGGGGGGCGGGCGTGGCGCGGCGGGGCCCGCCGCTGCGCTACCGGCTCCGCTGCTCCAGGGCTTCCTGGTTGAACACGGTGATGTGGTGCGTGGTGTCCACGGAGATGTACCCCTTGGACTTGAAGTAGCCCATGGCCTTGTTGACGCTTTCGCGCGACGCGCCCACGATGCCGGCGAGATCGTTCTGCGTCAGGCGCAGGCGGATGAGCCGTCCGCCGCCCGGCACGTCCGTCCCGTGCACGCGCGCCAGGTGGAGGAGCTGAGCCGCGATGCGCCCGTACACGTCCTGCGACGAGAGCGAGCGTATCCATTCGGTCGAGCGGCGCAGGCGCCCGGCCATCTCGCGCAGCAGCGTGATGGAGATCGCCGGATACTGGTGGATACAGGCGTACACGTCCTCGGTCGACAGCGCCAGTACCTCGGTCGGCTCCAGCGCGACCACGTCCGCGGAACGCTCGCCCCCGTCCAGGACCGAAAGCTCCCCGAAGAAGTCGCCGGACGAGAACACGGCGATGATGGTCTCGCCGTCCTCGCCCGGCCGTGACACTTTGACCCGGCCGGAAACCAGGATGTAGAGGATGTTGCCGGGCGTGCCGTGGGTCACGATCACGTCCCGCTCGTTGAACGAGCGCCGGCGCAGGTGACCCGCTACGGCGGCAAGCTCGTCCGGCGCCAGGCCCGAAAACACGGGGACGGCACCGAGCGCCCGGATGAGCGGGGCCGAGACGGGCCGCTGGGGTTCAGGCGCGGACATCGGCTCGCCCCACGAGTCCGGCCTGGAGCGACGTGAACAGGCGGCGCCCGTCTTCGGAGCCCAGCCCGCACGAGGAGGCGCGTTCGGGGTGCGGCATCATGCCGAGCACGTTGTTCCGGGGCCCGCCCACGATGCCCGCGATGTTGTGGACCGAGCCGTTCGGGTTCGCGTCCTGCGTCACCCGCCCGTCCGGCTCGCAGTAGCGGAACACGATTCGGTTCTCTGCCTGAAGCCGCTCACAGGTCGCCTCGTCGCAGGTGAAGCGCCCTTCGCCGTGCGCGATCGGCACCTTGAGCACCTCGCCGGGCCGGTAGTGCGCGGTGAAGGGGGTCTCGGCGTTCTCGACGCGCAGGTACACGTGGCGGCACACGAAGCGCAGGCCCTCGTTGCGCGCCAGCGCGCCGGGCAGGAGGCCCGCCTCGCACAGGATCTGGAACCCGTTACAGATGCCCAGCACCAGCCCGCCCTGTTCGGCGAACCGCGCGACGGAATCCATCAGCGGCGCGAAGCGCGCGATGGCCCCCGCGCGCAGCGCGTCGCCGTACGAGAAGCCGCCCGGCACGATCACGGCGTCCACGCCCTGAAGGTCCCGGCTTTCGTGCCACAGGTACACGGGCTCCGCGCCCATCACCTCGCGCGCCGCGTTCCCGGCGTCCGTGTCGCAGTTCGAGCCGGGCAGAACGATCACCCCGACGCGCGCCGCACCACCGTTCATGGCTGCACCTCGATCCGGTACGACTCGGTGACCGGGTTCGCCAGCAGCTTGTCGCACAGCACGCGGGCCCGCTCGCGTGCTTCCTCGGCGCCCCCCGGCATCTCCATCTCGATGATCTTGCCGATGCGCACGTTGGTCACGTCCTCGTAGCCCAGGTGGTGGACGGCCCCCTCGACGGTGCGCCCCTGCGCGTCGAGCAGCGTCGGCTTGAGCGTGACGTAGACCGTGATCTTGGGCATGAAAACACCTTTCGCGCGCCTGCCTTCGGCAACTTTAGTATCGCACAGCGCCGCGACCGTTGTCAAGAACGCGGGCTGTGTGCGGAGACCCTGGTACGACCGGAGGACGCTGGCCCCGAAGGTGCGCGGGACACCGACCTTGAGCGGCGTTATCGGGTTGCCCCCGCCTTCCTGAGCAAGCCGGCCACCTCCGGGTATAGCCGCTCATCGACATAACTCAAGACGGTCATCCCTTCGCGGTCTTTGGCGTTCACATCGGCGCCGTTCACGATCAGCGTGCGCGCCAAGCCAACGTGCCCGTTGCCCGCCGCGTATATCAGGGCGGTGACCCCCTGGTAGCTCCGGGCATCGATGGACGCCCCTTCTGAGAGCAGGATACGGGCGACCCCGGCATGACCGTTCTGGGCGGCGAACATCAACGCGGTTACCCCTAGATCCGGGTCTTTCGAGTCGGCGCTTGCTCCCAGAGCGAGCAGCAACTCTATCCGGCGTTCTTGTCCCGACTCGGCGGCACGGATCAGCGCCAAACGGGCGCCGACTTTGTAGCCCAATAGTGCCAGGCACAGAAGGAGTAAGGTAAGAGCGAGCGAGGAGCGCTTGTGGGCACGTCCCCACAATGGCTCTGGCGGGGTGACCCTGGTCATGGTTTATTCCACCATCTCGTACGTGATGCCGTGTGACCTGGAGAACGTGCATGATCACTACGTCGTTTCAACG